>CAZVYZ010000040.1:0-16014 GCA_964630695.1 uncultured Ruminococcus sp. | reverse complement strand
ACGACCTCCGGGTTATGAGCCCGACGAGCTACCAACTGCTCTACCCCGCGATATTCTGTTTTCTCGGTCTGACCGATGGTGCCGGTGACCGGGATCGAACCGGTACGATGCTCTCGCATCACGGGATTTTAAGTCCCGGGCGTCTGCCTGTTCCGCCACACCGGCGTTACACACCCCTCGGAGCCTGCTTTCCTTTTCGGTTCGCATTATTTATTATACCACGTTCTGCTCCTTTTGTCAATACATTTTTGAAAAAAAGTCTGTCTTTCCCAAAACTTTTTCTTCCTCTCTTGACTTTTCCTCCCTTTCAGGCTACAATATAGGGGAGTTGATTCCCCGAGGAGGGTATTTTATGAAGCGTTCTTTGTCCGACGGTGGGTTCGTCTGCCGTCCCATTGCTCACATTCGGACCGATTTCCCGGAAAAATTCGGCATTCCGCGCCAGAGCGGTCTGTTGCCCGATTTGGAAGCGCGCATCGTGTTTCTGCCCGCGTTCCGCAATCCCGACGCGCTCCGCGGCATCGCGGGCTTTTCGCACCTCTGGCTCCTCTGGGACTTTTCCGCCGTTCCGCACGACGCAAAATTTCAGCCGATGGTCCGTCCGCCGCGCCTTGGCGGGAACACGCCCGTCGGGGTGTTTGCATCCCGCTCGCCGTTCCGCCCCAATCCGATTGGGCTGTCCTCGGTTCGTCTGCTTAGGGTGGAGGAGACCGAGGCGCAGGGGAGCGTTTTGGTCGTTGGCGGCGCGGACCTGATGGACGGGACGCCGATCCTCGACGTCAAGCCGTATCTGCCTTACACCGACTGCCATGCGGACGCAAGCGGCGGCTTTGCGGAGCCTGCGATGGCGCACCGCTTGGAGGTGGAGTTTCCGCCCGCATTGTGTGATCTGCTCCCTGCGGAAAAACGCGCTTCGGCTCGGCTTCTGTTGGAGAACGACCCGCGCCCGTCCTATCAGGATGACCCGTCCCGCGAATACGGAGTCAGTTTTGCGGGGTGGAACATTCTGTTTTGCGTGTCGGGGGACCGCCTGACGGTTACGGGGATGGAACCGCTGTTGTGACGCAATTTTCGGAAAAGCCCGAGGGGGGGGACAGTTGCAGGTGAAAGCAACCGTCCGCCCCTCGGGTATCTCTTATTTGCACGCCGCTTCCACGCGTTCGGTGAAACCGTTTTGGCAGAGCGTTGCCATGCGCAGAAGCATGGCGGTCACTGCGTCGCCCGTTGCGGAGCCGTGACCTTTCATCACGGGTGCCTTGACCCCGAGCAGAATCGCGCCGCCCTGCGTGTTGTAGTCGTACTTTTCGCGGACTGCGGAAAGCGCTTTCCGCACCGCTTCGGGCGCATCCGGGAGACGTTCTTCCAGTTCGGCAATCACGGATTTCGCTACCCCCTCAATGGATTTGAGCAGGATGTTCCCGTGGAAGCCGTCGCAGACGATGACGTCGGTCGTGCCGGAGAGTGCCGCAGTCGGCTCGATATTGCCGAGAAAGCGAATCGGCAGGGTGTGCAGCAGTTTGTTCGCTTCCTTGACCGCTTCGCACCCCTTGGTATCCTCCGCGCCGTTGGAGAGCAGGGAGATGCGCGGCGACTCGTAGCCGATGCTTTTCATGTATGCGTCGCCGAGATGCGCAAAGGACGCGTACAGTTCGGGGCGGCTGTCGATGTTCGCGCCGCAGTCCAGAAGCAGGAGCGGGTCCCCGTGTGCATTTTTCAGTTCCACGGCAAGAATCGGGCGCAAGCCACGCAGTTTGCCGAGCAGCATAATCGAGCAGACCAACACCGCCCCCGTTGCGCCGCAGGTCACAATGCCCGCGGCTTTTTTGTCGCGGACCAACTCCATGGCGCGCACCAGGGACGCGTCGGTGTTCCTGTAGCCCTCCATCGGGTCGTCGTAATTGGTCAGCGCCGCAGGGGAGTCGACCAATTCGTACCGTCCCGCAAGGGGCGGTTCCGCGTCGGTCAGCGGGGCAAGCGCGTCCCGATGTCCGCAAAGATAGAGGAACAGTTCGGCATTCCGCTTCAGCGCCGCGAGAGCGCCGCGGCAGAGTTCGCGCTCGTCGGTGTCTGCGCCGAGCAGGTCAACAGCCAGTGAAATCATCTGCTTGTCTCCTTGATTCCGTCGCCGCTTTCGCGCTCCCGCCTCCAGACGTTTTCAAGAATGGTCCGGTAAACGGCAGAGGAGAACGGCGGGCGGGTGATGTCCCGAACCGTTTCGGGAGAGAGCGTTTCGCCCACGGCATATTCCGCGCCCGCGGCGGTGAATTTTGCAATCGAGCGGTCGACGCGTGCGCCGCCGTTGTCAATCATGGTCTTGTACTGCGGGCAGAGGATGGGCAGGAAATTGCCTTTGCCGAGAATGAGGTCGAACTCCCGCAGAATCGGGTCGTAGACTTCGTTCGTTTCGTTGTAGGCACAGCCGGAAATCAGAATGAACCTCCGGTCCGCTTTCGGGTAGCGGAACGTGTGTGCCGGCTCGCCGTCCTGCGGGGTGTTCTGCCCATGGTACGCCATGACCATCGAGAGCAGGCGGTCCATCATGACCTTGAACTGCCCGGGGATGCCGAAATAGTAGAGCGGGAAAGACGCGATGAGGACGTCAGACGCAAGAATTTTTTCTTTGAGTGCGGGGATGTCATCGTTTTTGATGACGCATTCGCCCTCGGTCCTGCCCCAACAGGAGAGACAGCCGAGGCAGGGGCGGATGTTCAGCGCCGCAACGTGGACCGTTTCGGCTTCGTATTTTCCGCTTGCCAGCATCCCGCGCACGAAAGCGTTCGTCGCCACCATCGTCGTGCTTTTTTCCCTGTGGGGACTGCCGTTGAGAATCAGAATTTTCCGCATATCAGAAACTCAGAAAATGCCATTTGCGCAGGAACGAATTCCGCGTGGAGTAGGCATCGTAGCGCCCGATTTTGCGGTATTTTTCAATGCGTTCCGCAACCAGTTTCTCATCGCTCAGGCGCAAGAGTGCGCGGAACTCCTCGGCAAGGCTGTCACCGAGGGCGGACATGAATGCTTCGCGCTTCTCCTCGTCGGTGAAGTCGGCAGGCTCGGCAATCTTGCGCTCAATGATACCCATCGAGAGCAAATCGTCCGCCGTCAGGCGCAGATGCTCCGCCGCCTCGGGCGCGCGCGCGGGGTCCTTGAACAGGATGCTCGCGCAGGACTCGGGGGAAATGACCGAATAGTAGGCGTTCTCCAGCATCCAAACGCGGTCTGCAACCGCCAACGCCAACGCGCCGCCGCTCCCGCCCTCGCCAATCATCAGGGAAATAATCGGGGTTTTGACCGTGGAAAGTTCGTAAAGATTCTGTGCTATTGCTTCACCTGCGCCTCTTTCCTCGGCACCCTTGCCGCAGTTGGCACCCTGCGTGTCGACGAAACAGATGACGGGGCGGTGGAATTTTTCCGCCTCGCGAATCAGGCGCAACGCTTTGCGGTAGCCCTCGGGGAGGACGCAACCGAAGTTGCGGTACATCCGCTCGTGCAGGTCGCGTCCCTTTTCGATACCGATGACCGTCACGGGCATTCCGCGCAGTTTGGCGATACCGCCCACAATGGCGTGGTCGTCCGCAAAGGCACGGTCACCGTGCAACTCGCAGAAATCGGTGAAAAGCGAGGGGGAGGTGATGTAGTCCATCGAGGTCGCCCGACCGTTGCGGCGGGTGCGACAGATGCGTTCGTAGACCGACTGATTTTCTTCCATGACAGACCTCCTTATTGCACGTCGTGGAGCGAGAGAAGCCGCCCGATGTGAACGCGCTGTTCTTCCCGCGGCACGATTTCGTCCAGAAAGCCGTTCCGGAGTTGGAATTCGGCGGTCTGGAATTCGTCGGGGAGTTTTTCGCCCGTGACCTGTTCGACCACGCGCTTACCCGCAAACCCGATGCGGGCGTTCGGCTCGGAGAAGATGATGTCGCCGAGCATTGCAAAGGAAGCGGTCACACCGCCCATGGTGGGGTCGGTCAGACCGACGATGTAAAGCAGACCCGCGTCGCTGTGGCGCTTGACCGCGCCCGAGACCTTCGCCATCTGCATCAAGGAGAGCATTCCCTCCTGCATCCGCGCGCCGCCCGAGACGGTAAAGCCGACCACAGGCAGGCGGTTTTTCAGCGCGTACTCAAACAGCGCCGTGATGCGGTCACCGACCACGGTTCCCATCGAGCCGAGCATGAATTCGGGGTTCATCACGAAAATCGCGGTTTTCTGCCCCTCAATTCTGGTCACGCCGCAGAGAACGCCCTCGTTTTCCCGACTTTTTGACTTTGCGGACGCGTATTTTTCCCGATAGTCGGGGAATCCGAGCGGGTCGGTAAAGACCTCCTCGCCGAACAATTCCTCAAAGGTGTCGGTATCCGAGAGCAGGGCGACCCGTACCCGAGCGGGCATGGGGATATAAGCACCGCACGAGGGACAGACCCACAGGTGGGTGCCCAGTTCCTCCTCGGTGAAACTCTCCTTGCATTTCGGGCAGGATTTCACGGAAAGGCGCAACGCGCCTCCCTCCCGCTCCTTGACTGCTTCAGCAATTGCCATGATTCATCAATCTCCCAAAAGTTCTTTCAAAACCGCTTCGTAGGACGGGAAATCATTCACCGTCAGGGCGGTTGCATCGGGCAGGGTACGCCGGACGAAGCCGGTCAGGGTCGCGCCTGCGCCGACCTCCACAAACGTATCGATGCCGTCCGCCGCCATTGCACGCAAGGTGTCCTCCCAGCGGACCGCATGGCAGACCTGCTCCGAAAGCAGAGCGGTAATGCCTGCACGGTCGGCAGGGTAAAGTCCCGCGGTGCGGTTGGCATAAACCGGAATCTGAGGTGCCTGCAAAGGCATTTTTTCAAGCGCCGTGCGTAAAACAGGCTCCACATCCTTCATGTAAGGCGTGTGGAACGCGCCGCTGACGGGGAGTTTGACCGCCCGTCCGCCCGCCGCCTTGATTGCGTCGCAGAACGCGTCAATCTCTCCCACATTGCCCGCGCAGGAAATCTGCCCCGGGCAGTTGTAGTTGACGGGCCAGACCTCGGAAAAGCCCGCGCAGGTCGCTTCCACGACCTCGGGGGTCAGTTTCAGCGCCGCCGCCATGCCGCCCGGATGACGGGCAGACTCCGCCGCCATCGTTTCGCCGCGCAGGGAGACAAAGCGGAAGCCGTCCGCATCGGTCATCACGCCCGCAAAAGCCAGCGCGGGAATCTCGCCCAGCGAAAAGCCCGCAACCGCCGCAGGGACCACGCCCGCCGTGACAAGCGCCTGTGCAATGGCGTAATCGGTCAGATAGAGGCAGGGCTGGGTGTTCTCGGTCTTTTTCAGTTCTTCGGCGTTGCCCGCAAAGCAAAGTTCCGTGACGCCCGTACGCAGGCTTTCGCCCATGTCGAACACCGCTTTTGCAACCGGCAGATGCTCCGCCATGTCTTTTCCCATGCCGACTGCCTGCGCGCCCTGACCCGCAAACAGAAATGCAATCTTTTTCATGCGTTTTCTCCGTTTCCCTCAATTGCCGCGCGGGGCATGGCAGTGAATGCCAGACTGCCCTTGGCGCGGGTCTGTCCGTCCACGGTCACGACCGCGTCAAAGGAAATGAGCGGTCCGCCCGCGCTTTTTTTGGTCACGCTGACCGTCATCACGTCCCCCGGGAGGACGGGTTTGAGAAATTTGAACCCGTCAATCTTGAGCAGGACGTAAAGCACGCTCTCATCGTCTCCCGTACTTTCCACGGTCAGGGAACAGAGTTGCGCGCAGGTCTCCGCAATCAGCACCCCCGGCAGAATCGGGGTACCCGGGAAGTGACCCGCGAACCACGGGTCGTTGACCGAGACGGTCTTGATTCCGACCGCCGACTGCCCGGGAACCAGTTCCGTAACCTTTTCAATCATCTGGAACGGGGGGCGCTGACGCAGATTCTTCTGCACGTCGAATATGTTCATCACAGCGAAATTCCTCCGTCCACGGTCAGAATCTGACCCGTCATGTATGCGCAGGTGTCCGATGCAAGCATCGAAACGATTCCCGCCACGTCCTCCACGCGTCCGAGACGGTGCATCGGGATTGCGTCGAGGTATTCTTTCTTCTTTTCTTCCGGAAGCGCGTCGAGCATTTCGGTCTCAATGAACCCGGGGGCGACCGCGTTGACGCGGATGCCGTAGGGGGCAAGTTCTTTCGCCATGGTCTGGGTCATGGAGTTGACAGCGCCCTTGGTCGCGCTGTATACGCACTGCCCGGGAAGCGCCAGAATGCCGCTGACCGAGGACATATTGATGATGACCCCGCTCTTCTTGCGGAACATCTTCAGCACCGCCTGCTGTGCGCAGTAGAGGTACCCCTTGACGTTGAGTTCCATACATTTGTCGAGCGTTTCGGGCGTGAGCATCAGCAGGTATTCGTCTTTGACGATACCCGCGTTGTTGACAAGCACGTCAATCTGCCCGTAAGCCTTGGAAACGTCGCGCATCATCGCACGGACTTCCTCCACTTTCGAGACGTCCGCGCGATAAAGCATGCCGTCCCCGCCGTCCTCGCGGATGGTTTCCAGAACTTTCTGCGCTTCCGCGTCGCTGTGCGCGTAGTTGACGACCACCGTATAGCCGTCCCGTGCCAGCCGGATGGCGCAGGCGCGACCGATGCCGCGCGAAGCGCCTGTGACAATTGCTACCTTCATGCTGCCCTCCGTTATCTTTCGGCAACGATTGCCGTGTACGAACCGCCCGCCGCGAACGAAACCGCCAGAATGCGGGAAAGGTCCGAAGACTTCACGCCGACCTTCTTCATGCCGTCCGCCCCCGCGAGATACGCGTCGGGCTCCTCGGCAAGGTCACCGTGCAGCATCAGCGCCGCGTGGACGAGTTCCAGTGCGGCGGATGCCGCGCGTCCCTCGCCCGCACGCTCTTTGACGCTGATAACGGGAACGCGGGAGAGGTCAAAGCACTTGGAAAGCCCCTCGGCTTCCACTGCGTCAAGCGCGCTGTGACCGTTTGCAAAGCCGACAATCGCATCGATGTCGGCGGCGGTCAGATGTGCGTCGTCAAGCGCCGCTTCCACGGCTGCCGTCAGTCCTGCCGCCGAGCCGGTGACTTTGCCGAACGGAACGCTTCCGTGCGCCATGCCGTAGCCCGTGACGCGACAGAGCATCTCGGCACCTCTCGCTTTCGCGGAATCCACCGTTTCGAGCAGTGCCGAGACCGAGCCGTCCGAGAGCGAGAACGCCTGTTTCTGCTCATAGGGGCGGACCTTTTCGTCGGCAACCAATCCCAACTTGCCGTACAACTCGGAGATGATGTCGCTGTTCTCGTCGGTACCCGTTGCGAGCATCGCGTCCTCCCAGCCGTTGCGGATGACCTGCATTGCGTAAGCGACCGACTGAAGCCCCGACTGCGCGCCGTTGGTCACGGTCACGTTGTAGCCCTTGATGCCGGAGCAGATAGAAAGGTAACCGCCCGCCGCGTTGTAAACGGTGTTCGGGAATTTGAATGCCGAGCCGCCTGCATTGCCTTTTTCGGCAATGATGCTCTGGAATTCACAACTCGGACCGAGCGCGCCCTCGGAGGTTCCCACAATCATACCGATGCGGGTCGCGTTTTCGTCGGTCACCTCATATTTCGCGTCATGCAGGGCGTCCATGCCGGACACCGCCTGCAACTGGCTGAGGTGGTCGAGTTTGCGGTAGAAATTCATCTTCAGCCCCTGCGCGTCGTAATCGGGAATGCCGATGACCGACGCGGCGGAAGCACCGCATTCCGTGCCGTTCTTCACAGCCGCAACGTAGGCTTCGCGCCCGTTGCCGAGCGGCGTGACGAGTCCGAGCCCCGTGACGGCGATTTCCTTTGCCGCCGGTGCGTCGGGCGTTTCTCCCTTTGTTTTGCTGAAAATGATGCTTGCATTGTTGCCGCCGAATGCGAACGAGTTGTTCATCACCGCGCCCAGTTCTTTCTTCTCGGGCTTGTTGGGGACGAAATCAAGTTTGCCCGCTTTCTCGGCAAGCACCGCGAGGTCCTCCTCGCTGTAGCCGAGCGTGGGAGGAACGGTATTTTCCGCCAGTGCCTTGATGGCAAAGACCGCTTCGATTGCGCCTGCGGCGCCGAGGCAGTGACCTGTCATGGCTTTGGTGGAACTGACCGACAGACTGTCGTTTTTGCCGTCGAAAATGGTGTGCAGGGAGAGGAATTCCGCTTCGTCATTCTTGGCGGTTCCGGTTCCGTGCGCGTTGACGTAGTCGATGTCCGCTTCGGTCAAACCCGAGTGCGAGATTGCCGCGCGGATGGCGTTCATCTGCCCCTCGCCGTCGGGACGGGGAGCGGTGATATGGTGCGCGTCACTGCTGATGCCCGCGCCGAGGACTTCACAATAGATGTGCGCGCCTCTTGCCTTGGCGTGTTCGTAGGATTCGACCACCACGGCACCCGCGCCCTCGCCGAGCGTGATGCCGTGCGAGCGGTTGAACGGCGAGCAGGAGTTCTCGTCCAGCGCGTGGAGCGAGAGAAAACCCGAGTAGGGGACCGAGGAAAACGCATCGGTTCCGCCCGCGATGACCACGTCGGCTTTTCCCGCACGGATGAGGTCGGAGGCATAGGCGATGCTGATGGTTCCCGCCGCGCAGGCGTTGGCAACGTTGGTAACAACGCCGCCCGCATGAACCGACGCCGCAACGTGGTTCGCAATCGGGGAAATCGGCATTTTCAGCACGTCGGCGGACTGCTTACCGCCGCGGTAGTAGGATTCCAGACTTCTGCCGCCGCCGACGCAACTGCCCATGATAACGCCGACCCGCGGGTTGCCGCCGAAATCGGACAGCCCCGCATCCGCCACCGCCTCGCCCGTTGCCGAGAGACAGAGTGCCGTTGCACGGTCGAGGGTCGGGTCGTTCTCGGCGAAGTTCTTGACCTCCGCCGCAAAATCGGCGTAGCAGTTTTCGGTGTCAAGGGTGTGGGTGTGGTCAATGCCGCTCTTGGACGCGAGAATGTTGTTCCAGTTTTCCTCCACGCCGTGACCGATGGCACTGATGACCCCCAAGCCCGTGATGACGCATCTGTTTTGCTTCTTCATGATTACTCCGCGTGCGCAACGACGTAAGCCGCAAGCGCGTCAATGTTTTGGAAATGCTCCTTGCCGACGCCGGTCATCGGAACGCCGTACTCCTCGTCGATTGCGGAGATGATTTCGAGCGAGTCGATGGAATCCAGACCGATTCCGTCGTTGAACAGGGGGGTGTCGTACTCCAGTGCGCCCGCGTCGATACCGAGTCTGTCACAGAGCATCTCTTTAATCTTTGCTTTTACTTCGTTTGCGTTCATGTCGTTAAACCTCTCTTGTTTTTATGTTTGTTTATATTATCACAACGATGTGTTATGACCGTAAGGATTGGAATTCGGCGCCTCACCGCGCTCGCGGTATTCCACCACGCGCACCGAGGTCAGCACCGTGCAGGCGCTCATCACGCCATCGATCAGGAAAATGATGCCCATGACAACCGTCAGGACGCGCACGCCCGTCCACGGGTAGGTGGCAACCACCAGACCGCCGACCGACGCAAGCGCGGCGAATGACATAATCATCCACCAAAGGGTAATACCGAACGTTTTCGCGTGCCGCGCGACCTGAATTTTGATGACGCCGTCACTGAACACCACAAGTCCCAGAATCACGCCCGCGATTTCAACGCTCATGTTCGGGCGGAACAGAAAGACGAGTCCCACGCCTGCCAGGACGCATCCGAACACGAAATCGTACTGGAATGCGAGACGGTAGAGGTCCTTGGAGGCATAGCCCGTGATTTTGACCGCGCCCAACAGAATCAGCAGGACTCCGCAGACGGTTCTCCATACGGAAAAAGGGAATTGCAGTCCCGCCAACAGCAGGCTTGCGAGTACGATGATTGCGGCGGACAGCACGATGTGTCCGAATTTTGCAATCCGCATCGGAATAGCAGAATACATCAGTCTTTCTCCTTTCGGCTCATATGCGTACATTGTACAGGAAAGCGCGCGCAAAAGCAACTGACAAAATACCCGTCTGTGTCACACTTTAGGACACAGACGGGTATTTTGTAATATAAATTCGGTTCAGGAATGGAAAATTTCGGCAGGAATTCCCGCAATCAGGTTGACCGAACGGTGATATTTATCGGCAATATCGTCGTTCATGCCGTTTTTGGTCCAGTCCATGCAAAGCCCCATGAACTGGCATTTGACGAAATAGGTTAGTGCTTCGCGGTCCTCGTCGGAGACGCCCCTGCCCGCGAGTTGTTCGCGCACCAAAAGCGTGGCGGTGTGGTCGCACATCTTCATCACGAAATCCTCGTATGCCGCGCGGTCGACCGAATTATAAATATGGTAGACTGCTTTCTTATTGGCTTTGACAAACGCGAACGCCGTCTCAATGCACTCGCCCATGGATTTGACCGTGTCGTTCTCCTTGACGAGCGTGTTGGCGGAATCCATGATGATTTCCTCCAACAGGCGCGGAATGTCCTGAAAATGGTAGTAAAAGGTGTTGCGGCTGATGTTGCAGATGTCCACGATGCTCTTCACGCTGATTTTGTTCAGCGGACGCTCGTTGAGCAGTCTGATAAACGCCGCCTTGATGGAATCCTTGGTATAATCGTTCGGCATCGCCGCACTTCCTTTCCCGATTTTTGTTCTGACAGTATTGTACCACAAAATCGGCGGGAAATCAATACTTTTTTGCATACAACTCTCCAATCGCCGATTCCGGACGTTTAATTTTAGAATGAAAACTGTTCCTATTCTTAAATAATGAGCAAAAAGGCACAAAAAATCGGCATTCCGTTTGTCCGGAATGCCGATTCGGATTCAGAAATTGATTACGCCGAGGTGTTCGAGCAGAATTTTGGACCCGATGAGAATCAGAATCAGACCGCCGACAAATTCCGCTTTGTTCTTGTAGCGCAGACCGAACACACTGCCGATGCGCAGTCCGAGTGCCGAGAGCAGGAACGTCGTCACACCGATGATGGGAGCCGCGAGCGCGATGTTTACGTCATCCATCGCAAACGCAACGCCGACAGCGAGCGCGTCGATACTGGTTGCCACGGCGAGCAGGAGCATTGCAAGCGGTGCAAACGACGCATTCTTTTCCTCGTCCGTTTCCTTGGAAAACGCCTCGCGAATCATGTTCGCGCCAATCAGCACGAGCAGGACGAACGCAATCCAACTGCTGATTTTGTCCACATACGATTTGAACAGCGAGCCGAGGAAATATCCGATTGTCGGCATCAGCGCCTGAAAACCGCCGAACCACAGCCCGATGAGCAGGTAATGCTGCGGCTTCGGTTTCCCGACCGAAAGCCCTTTGCAGACCGCTACCGCGAAAGCGTCCATCGACAGTCCGACCGAAAGTAACAGAAGCTCCCAAATTCCCATAGCCTGTCCTCCGAAAAAGAAAAAAGTTCGGATGCCTACCCGAACCAAAAAAGCCCAAGTATGGCATTCCATACCTGAGTCTCGAAATCAGGACAACTCCGTTGCCCCCAGACAAGCCAGACGGCATCCCGTCAGTTTGTTGACTTGCCGCGCAGATTGCGCCATCTACTCCCTCAATCTCCACCATTATATCATGTTGCGGATTGAATGTCAACCGATTTTCTTGAAAAAGTCAAAAAAATAGTCACAACTAACCGAGGGCGGCGACCATGTGTCATCCGTTCCGCCGTTCATATATTGTTTTCCGAAATTGATATTAAGCAAATTTTGGTGGAAAATATGGGTAAACAATGGTTAAATCATACAAAAAGGGAAATGAATTTTTTGACGAATTGTGGAAAAAATAAAAAAGAGGCTTTTCCTATTGAAAAAAGGGACATTTTGTGATAAAATATAGACACTTGTACACTGCAACTTTTTTGAAGTCAACAAGCAATCTGACCGTCGCGCTCCCGCTTTCCGCTCTTTGTTCCGTCTGTCTGACAGACTTCCGGACCGTGTGCGCACGTTATACCGCCGGAACCCATTCCGGCTTTTCATTTGCGGCAGAATGCAGAGAGTCCGAGGCAATCGGCGCCGGGCGCCGTTTCCTCTGAAAGGATGAAATTATGAATCAGACACAGAAAGACGAGACAACAAAGGAGCGGAAATTCTTCAACTCCCGTTGGAAACTCGTGGTATATGACCTTTTCATCTGCCTTGTGGTGGAAATTCTGTTTCTGCTCATTTACAAGGGAACTCCCGAAAATCTGAGCAGTACGGACATTCTCATTCATATGTTAATCGTGACCGCGTCTGTTTTCGGAATGCGGGCGGTCTGGAAAGTTTACAATCAGGTCTGGCGTTACGGCGGCATTCAGAGTTATATCCGCCTTTTGGTGGCGGACGGGTGCGCGGCGATTCTGTACAGCGTGTTGCAGAAAGTGTTGCAGACGGTGTCTCCGCTTCACGGAATTTCGCTCCTGCGGTCGCTTTCCATCAACTGCATGTGTCTGCTGAATTGCCTTGCAATCCGCATGGTTTATCGGTATGCCTATAAATGCTGCCCCGAAGATTCGGTCCTCGGGAAGATTCTCGGTCCGCTGATTCGCGTGTTTGCGGGGGAGAATATCCGCCTCGGAACGGGGGAGCAGAACAACCGGATTCGCGTTGCGATTGTCGGCGCGGGGCGCGTCGGTGTTGCGCTTGCGGAGGAACTGATGAATTCCGTGACCGCCGCATACATTCCGAAATGCTTTATCGACATCAATGAAGAAAAGGTCGGCAGACAGATTTACAACGTGCCGATTATCGATGAAAAAGACGTGACGCCCGAAATGCTGGACCATTTCGGCGTGCAGGAAATCATTTTCGCCCTGCCGCGTCTGGGTGCGGATGAAAAACGCGCGCTGTACGACCGCTATAAAGCGTTCGGCAGAAAAATCAAGATTTACGACTACCCCGTGATGGAGCAGGTCGGCGAGGGAAAGCGGCATCTGCGCGAATTCGATATCGAGGAGTTGCTGTTCCGCAAGCCGATTGAGGTTGCGGACGAGAAAACGGGTGCGTTCTACCGCGGCAAAGTGGTGCTGATTACGGGCGGCGGCGGAAGCATCGGGAGCGAGTTGTGCCGCCAGATTGCGAAAATGCAACCGCGCAGGTTGGTCATTCTGGACGTGTACGAGAACGGCGCCTACGACGTTCAGCAGGAACTGAAGATTGCTTACGGCGATTCGCTTGATTTGCGGGTGGAGATTCTGTCGGTCTGCAACCGCGAGGCATTGGAGCGGATTTTTGCAACCTACCGTCCCGACGTGGTTCTGCACGCGGCGGCGCACAAGCACGTGCCCCTGATGGAACACAACTGTTGCGAGGCGATTGAAAACAATGTGTTCGGCACGCTCAACACGGTGGAGTTGTCCGAAAAATACGGTGTGGGGCGTTTCATGATGGTCTCCACCGACAAGGCAGTCAATCCGACCAATGTCATGGGTGCGACCAAGCGGATGTGCGAGATGATTGTGCAGAGCCACAGCCGCACGTCCACGACCACGACGTTCAGCGCGACGCGGTTCGGCAACGTGCTTGGAAGCGCGGGGTCGGTGATTCCGTTGTTCCGCCGGCAGATTATGAACGGCGGACCGATTACGGTGACCGACAAGCGGATTATCCGCTATTTCATGACCATTCCCGAAGCGAGCCAGTTGGTTCTGCAATCGGGCGCGATGGCGCAGAACGGCGAGTTGTTCGTGCTTGACATGGGCAAGCCCGTGAAGATTCTGGACTTGGCGGAGAATATGGTGCGTCTGAGCGGCTACGAGCCGTACCGCGATATTGATATCATTGAAACGGGGTTGCGCCCGGGCGAGAAACTGTACGAGGAGTTGCTTGTCAAGACCGAAGAGTTGGACAAGACCGAGAACAGTCTGATTTTCATTGAGCGGGACGAGCCGATTGGTCCCGAGGCGTTGGCGGAGAAGTTGGCGATTCTGCGTGCGGCAGTCGCAGATGAGGACAATGCCCGCGCCAAGTCGGCACTCCACAGGGTGGTCCCGACGTTCCACCGTCCCGAGGAAGTGAACCGGACGGCGCAGAAGTCGGAAGAAATGAAGATTGCGGCGGGAGTTCCCGCAGGCATATGAGAAAAGCGGGGACAATTCTGCACGACCGACGGACATGGCGGGTGGCGCTATGGGTTCTGCTTGCGGCGACGGTCGGGTTCATTCTGTCGCGCTCGATGCGAGGAAAGGTTGCGTCTGACGGGGAGAGCCAATGGGTGACCGACCTGCTTCGGACGATTCTTCGGAACGACAGCATCAGCCACGCGTTTGTGCGAAAGTTGGCGCACTTCACCGAGTTTTTCGTACTCGGAGCCGAATTGTCGGGGTTGCTTTGGCTTGAGCGGCGGCGTTCGTTTCAGAGTTATCTGAATGTTTGGTTTGCGGGTGAGTTGTGTGCGCTTTTTGACGAGACGATTCAGATTTTCAGCGGTCGCGGACCGAGTGTTACGGACGTTTGGCTCGACACAGCGGGGGCGACCTGCGGCATATTCCTTTTGCTTGGGATACGGATTCTATGCGGAAAATTGCGGAGGAAGTGAAAGACCTTGGAGGGAGAGGCGTCCTCTTGAAATGAGGTCAACGCGGCGGAGCCGCTATTGACGGGATTTTGCGTTGCAAAATCCGGCACCCTACCCCAGCCTCCCTGACCATAGGAGAACTTCCCCCAAGCGCACCTACCCGTACACGGCAAAGATTGGGTTCGCCTTGTATGGTGCGGGTGCGCTTGGGGGAAGTTTTTGTCGTTTCGGACGGTAAAAAAGGGCTTCTCGGAAGAAGCCCTTTTGGAGTGTTACGGGAAAGGATAGGAGCCTGCGTCGGTTGCGAAGAAGATTTTTCCGACTTTGTACTTATTGCAGGCGGATTCAAAGTTGATAATCAGGCGCCCGTCCTTGACTGCGAGGTCCTCACTGAATGCGGGGGCGGCAACGGTTTTGATGAGATTTTTCTGCCCGAGGTAGTAAACGGGAGTGACTTTGGAAGAGAAATTGCCGTGTGAAATGACCGTGTTGGTTGGTTCCACACCGCGGTAGAACTCGATGGAGGAGGAACTCAGTCCCCACGACCGCGAGATTGCAATCACGCCGTTATGAACGGCAAAGCCCTGCACAAGTCCGGGGACGGAAATCCAAAAGTCGGGGATTGTCTCCAGTGTGCCGTCATCGTGGATTGTGTAGCAGGAGACGATGGCGCGGTGCTCTTCGCCCTCAGGTGTGGTGTAATGGTGCGTGGTATCCTCAATCTCGTAGTTTCCTGCGCGATAAAATTCGCCGACATACATGTTGTTGCCGTCCGCAAAGCAGAACGATGCGGAATTGTCCACCTTGATTTCTTCGCGGCAGGTGATTCGGTCGCCGGCTTTTGCGGCGAGAATTTCGGAGAGGTCATAGCGGAGCAGGGCGCTGTCGCCCGCGATGTAGACGTACTTGTCGGTCGCGGTCACGCCGCCGCCGTGTCCTTTTCCGAGGTTGCCGGACAAATCAAGCGGCAGGAGTTTTTTGTGGTCGGTCCCTTTGACGTAGTAGAGCGCGAGATGCTCGCCGTTGTAGCCTGACTGGAGATAAGCGTCCGATGCGGGCAGGTAGGCGATGCCCTGCGGGGTGAAGCCGCTGTGGATGTCGGGAATCTCGCAGGCGGGTTCGTAGCCCTCGTAGTAATCGGCGTAAACGATGTACTTGGTAATGTCAAGCGCGGTCCATGCAATGATTGCGACCAGTACGATGATGCCGAGAACGGAGAAGAAAACTTTGAAAAACTGTTTCATGGGAATGCCGTCCTTTCATTATAATGTTCCCTTATTATAGCACCAATATATGAAACTGTTATGAACAAACAAAATGATGTTCGGCGATTCCGCCTGCAGAGTTCGGAGCGCCGCCCCGAGACTTTACCCACTTCTATCCGGTAGCAGGAATAGCCGGAATGCGTAGAGCGTATATGGCTACAGAAAATCAGCAAAACATAAACACAGGGGAAAATCCCCCCCTTGGTTAAAGTTCTTGCGGTCAAGGGGCTTCTTTCAAGAAGCCCCTTGTGGGTTTGGG
>CAZVYZ010000039.1:0-16689 GCA_964630695.1 uncultured Ruminococcus sp. | reverse complement strand
AGCGCCACCTTGCCAAGGTGGAGGTGGCGGGTTCGAGCCCCGTAATCCGCTCCAGTACGCTCCCTTTCCACGGGAGCGTTTGTTTTAAAGGCGACATAGCCAAGTGGTAAGGCCACGGTCTGCAAAACCGTTATTCTCCGGTCCGAATCCGGATGTCGCCTCCAAGTGTTCCGGTCTTAAAAGATGCCGGTCGAAAAACCCGAGATTTTCTCGGGTTTTCTTCGTTTTTCGCCGTTTTTCTACGCTTCGCTTGCGAAGTGTGGCTTTTCTCAAAATTCGATTTTAAGCAAAAATAAAAAGATGCCAAACGCCGATTTCGACCTACTGCACGGAATCGGACTGGTGGAACGCTATTTCAGGGCGGTTTTCAGAGAGTTTTTCTCTCCGAAAACCGCCCTTTTTTCGTTTTTTCTCAAAAAAACTTTGTTAAATTTCTGTGTCTGAGAAAGGAGGTGTTTCGGATCGCCTACATATATAAAAAAGAAGATTGCGACTGCCATTACTGCCTGTATTTCTCCAAAGGAAAATGCAAACTGCAGTGGTGCTGTTGCTGTCAGGACAAAGAACGCACGGGGTCCCCCTTTACCCCAAACATGAAAAAAATAATAAAATGCAGAAAGGAGCAACATGATCAACTTAAAAATCAAAACTAATGGTACTGTGCGAAACCTCACACTGCCTTATCCTGGTCAATCCATTCCCAACATTATCGAAAAGAATTCAGTCGTAACTGTATCTGAGGTCACTGAACCCGAGTCGCTCAAATACATGGAAGGACACGAATGGAACATCGATGAGATCAACTTCCTCGCCAAGCGTATGGAAAGCTTCGACAAGAGAGAAAAACGACAGTTCGATGCAATCGCTTCCCAACTAAAACCGAGTACCGGACAGGATCTCATCAATCAGACTTTCAATCTATCGAGGTATACCCTAATCTCCGACTTCAGCAGTCTTACAGAGATCGGAAAGACACATGTCATTAACAGAAAACAGGCAATGAGCTTTGATGAAATGGCATCAACGGACTTTGCAAAAATCGGAAAAGAACTTATTGAGTCAGGCAAAGGCATCCCAACTGCATACGGTGTGATGTTTATTAATGAAGACATTCCTATGGACATAGTATACGATGGCAAGCATTTCCCCGAATACGATTATAAAGGCTCGCTTGCCACCGTTGCCGTCACTTGTAAAGGTGAAACAGAGTATTTGTATTTACCATGTTCAATTCAGGATATCAATCACGCACTGACAAAACTCCCGGCGAAGACGTGGGAAGAATGTGAATGCACCCTGGAATCGTCAAATTTCCCTGCCGAGGATTGGAATGAGAACAGCAAATCTATTCTTGCAAATGAAGGAGTCTATTGCTTGAATAATGTCTGTGAAGCCGTTCGACGACTACATGACGAGTCAGACTTCGAAAAGCTGTCATCTGCAATGCAAATGGCTGATGTGGATGACAGTGGGTCAATTGCTGTCATTGCAAATCAACTGAGTGACTTTATCTATATACCGGACGCTGAAGATAACGAGGATGTCGGTAGGTATTGGATTGAAAATATTTTCGGATATGAATATGATGAAGCCCTCGAAGACTATATCGATTTTGCTTCGTTCGGAGAAGATGTTATACCGAATGCAAAGCAATGAGTTGCAGGCACAAATAACCAAACTGAAAGCACAGAGAGTGCAGATGCTAAGCTCAAAGCTGGAAGATGCTAAAACAGAAATTGAGAAGGTCAGCAAAGCCATCGGAACTATCAAAGAACCTCTGGAAGAATTCGACGAGGAACTGTTCAAAATAGTCATCGAGCAGATCTCCATTGATAAGAACGATAATATAACATTCACGCTGAAAGGAAACATATCCTTCACCGAAGAATTGTAAAGAAGCCCAAATGAAGAAGAACAGATTCATACCGTATGGCTACACCATGCGAAACGGTAAAATGGTGATTGAGAAAACGGAAGCAGAAGTCATTCGGCGAATCTTCTCCGCCTATATAGAAGGTGCTTCACTCAAAGAGATTGCAGACTCTCTCACTGCCCAACAAGTACCGTACACCGAAAAAAAGACGGAATGGTTCAAGGGCAGAATCAGCCGAATTCTTGAAAACAAGCGTTACTGCGGGGATGCCGAATTTGATAAGATCATCGACGATGAGATCTTTACAGAAGCACTTGATGCCAAAAGTGCAAGACAAATTGCTGTGACGAGTGACCTTGACTGCGAGATAAACGCTGTGAAAAACCGAGTCAGATGCCTCAAATGCGGAAGTTTCATGACGAGAAAGGTTGACAAGCGGTGTCGCATCAAATCCGAATGGTCCTGCACCAATCCGGATTGTCATAGTCGGCAACGCATCGACGATGCTACGCTACTGGAGAGAGTCATGCTTCTGATAGCAAGAGTGAAAGCAAACGAACAGCTTCTCGACCAACCGCCCAAAGAACACACGAAAAACTCAATGGTTCTTAAGTGTGAAAACGAGTTGGAACAGGAGTTAAGCCGACAGCAACCGGATGAAGATATTATACTGCGCCATATCATGGCACTTGCCTCACAAGAATATGCAGCGACAACTGCAGATCAAGACCTTCTGAGAGAGCGAATCAAGAAAACGATTCGCAGGATCGAGATAAAGAAAGACTTCGACAAACAAGCCTTTGACTTAATCGTCAAAACCATATTACTTGGAGATGACACAGTAAAGATCATTACCAAGACCGATACAACAATTGAGGAAAGGAGTAACGACGATGGAAGTTCGGAAGATAGCTAAAAAGACCGTATCCGTCATAGAACCCAAACAGTCCCTTCTGGTAGATAAAGCAAAATACCAACAGACTCGCATGGCTGCCTACTGTCGTGTCTCAACTGACTCTGCTGAGCAGAAGACCAGTTACGAAACACAAAAGCAAGTATATACCGATATGATTGCCAAACGAAAAGATTGGGAAATGGTTGGCATATATGCCGATGAAGGTATCTCCGGCACAAGAGCAGACAAGCGCCCCGAGTTCAACAGAATGATCAAAGACTGTCTGTCGGGCAAAATCGACTACATCATTACCAAATCAGTATCCCGTTTCGCAAGAAACACGGTCGAATGCCTTGAGTATGTGAGAATGCTGAAAGCGAGAAACATTGGCATCCTGTTCGAGGAACAGAATATTGATACGTTAAAATGCGACAGTGAGCTGTACCTTGTTATCTACGCAGGTTTCGCACAATCCGAATCGGAGAGCATGTCCAAAAACATTACCTGGGCATTCCGCAAAAACTTTGAAGAAGGAAAAGTCGTTATCAATTACAAGAGGATGATTGGCTATCGTAAAGGCGAGGACGGAAAACCTGAGATAGTACCCGAAGAAGCCGAAATCGTTAGAAATATCTTTGATTGGTTTCTCTCAGGAAAAACACCGAGAGAGATTGTCGATATGCTACTTGCGGACGGTATACAAACTAAATGTGGTAAGATCAAATGGCAAGTATCAAGCATACTGCGGATACTGAAGAATGAAAAGTTCTGTGGCGATGCTATCCTTCAAAAGACAGTAACACTTGATTGCATCTCCAAGACACACAAAAAGAATACCGGGGAAGCTCCCATGTATTATGTGCATAACAATCACGATCCCATTGTCAGCAGAGAAACTTTCAATAAAGCACAGGAGGAACTGTTGAGACGAAATGCCTTAAAACCGGCAACAACATCAACAGTATCAGCACAAGGAAGATACTCAAGATATGCACTCACTGAAATCCTACACTGTGATGAATGTGGTTCAAGGTACAAGCGATGCACATGGACTGCAAGCGGTGAAAAACAGATTGTTTGGCGCTGTATTAATCGCTTGCAACACGGAAAAAAGTATTGTAGTAAATCGCCAACCGTAAAAGAAGATGTGCTTCACAGTGCGATTGTTCGGGCGATAAACCGATTCAATCAAGAAAACGAAACCACATACCGCCTGCTGATGAAAGCCTCACTGAGCGACGCTTTGGGGATCGGTGGAAGCAACGAGGAAATGGAACTTCTCACAAGGCGCATCAATACCCTAAACGCAAAAATGATGAAACTCATAAATGATGCAGTTTCAGAAGGAAGGAGCATTGATGACAATGAAGGAGAGTTCAAAGAAATCTCAGACGAGATAGCGCAACTCAACAGTCGGGTATCCGCTATTAAAGAGCTGATAGCCAACGACGAAAGTGCAAAAGACAGGCTTGAATCGATCAATGCCAAGGTTGAAGAACTCAAAGACGGTATCACTGAATACGATGATACCATAGTAAGACAGATGATTGAATGCATAAAAGTCTATGGAGATAAAAGAATCGAAGTCATCTTCGGTGGCGGTACAAGCATTATCGAAGAACTGTAATATAAGAAATCCATTACTATAAAGCGCCGGCAGAATATGCCGGCGTTATTCATTAACAAAACATAATCAAAGGAGATAATTCAAATGAAAACCTACAAAACCTGTGAAAGCGTTCGCATCGGACATCCCGACAAACTCTGTGATTTTATCGCAGACTTCATCCTCGACAGCTGTCTTGCCGTTGATCCCGACAGCCGTGTGGCATGTGAAGTTATGGCCACCTCCGGCAAGATCATCGTCTCAGGCGAAATCAGCTGCGAACTCCGTCCGTACATCGACAGCGAAGTGAAAAAGGCACTGCAGCTCTGCGGATACAGTCCGGATGATTTCCTCATATTCGTCAACTGCCATCGTCAGAGTCGGAACATTGCCAATGGTGTTTCGAGTTCTCTTGAAAAAAGAAACGGGAGTGAAGACAGTTATTCTTTTCTCGGTGCCGGTGATCAGGGCACGGTGTACGGCTATGCCACAAACGAAACCGAAGAAATGCTTCCTCTGCCACTGGTACTGGCACATAATATCTGCCGTGAAATCGACATTCAGAAGCGAAAATACAGACTTCGCGGTGTCATGCCCGATGGCAAAGCTCAGGTCACCGTTGAATACGAAGACGGGAAAGCGAAACGCATCAAGACTATCGTGGTGTCCGTTCAGCACTCAAAAAAGAAGCCCTTTGAAGAACTCGAAAATGAAATCCGTAATGAAGTTCTTCCCATCGCTCTTTCGGTATTCCCGGCAGACGAGGATACCGAGATTCTCATCAACCCGGCGGGATGTTTCAATATCGGAGGTCCGGAAGGAGATACTGGTCTTACCGGGCGCAAAATCATGGTAGACACCTACGGTGGTCTTGTGGCACACGGTGGGGGAGCTTTTTCCGGTAAGGATGCCACAAAAGTCGACCGTTCGGGTGCATACATGGCAAGATACATTGCCAAGAACATCGTGAAAGCCGGGCTTGCAGAAAGCTGTCAGGTCGGTATTTCGTATGCCATCGGCAAGGCAGAACCTATCGCTGTTTCGGTTGATTCATTTGGAACTTCGAACTTATCAGATGAGGAACTCACCGAGATCGTGACAAAAGTTTTTGACCTTCGTCCAGCAGCGATCATTGATCAGTTCGATCTTACAAAGCCGATTTTTAAGAAGACATCAGCCTACGGTCACTTTAACTCTCCTGACTTTCCTTGGGAGAAAACCGATGCGGTGCCAGAATTGATGAAAGTGGCAATATGATAATACTCGAAGTAACCACACTGAAAAAACAGTATAAATTAATTATCTTTTTAGGAGCATACTGAAATTACCCCGATAATGCGAAAAAATCTTTTAAGGAGCTTACACTCAACAGAAAAGCCAGCCCAATGGGCTGGCTTTTCTGTTGGAGGCGCCACCCCCACAGACCGCGCTCGTCGCGCGGAGCGCGGCGAACCGGTTCGCATTCGCCACCCGGAGGTCTGCAAACTTGTTTGCAAGGCGTAGGGTGTGCGAATATTCACCGAGGGTGAAATTCCGGGGTTACGGTAAGAGAAAAAAACAGCCCAATGGGCTGGCTTTTCTGTTGGAGGCGCCACCTGCGGACCGCGCGTGGTACTCAAGCAGTGCTTGAGCCGTAAAGAATCCGCACGCAAGCACCGCTTGCTTGCAAATCTGCGGCAATCGCGGCACTGTTGCCGTTCCTCGGTGAGGAGTTTGTCGTGCGGCTCGCCGGTCGGGAATACGAAAAGGGAAAGGATATTTCGGCGTTTCTCCCGTTTCTGGGGGAGGACGATGCGGGCGAACTTCTGGTGCGTGCGGTGGCGGACGGACGCGCGGATGTCCGAAAATTCCTGCCGTTCGCCTCGGAAGAAAAGTTGGGAGAGGCGGCGCTTGCGTATAAAAAGCAGGGGAAAAACCCCGAGGCATTTCTGCCGTTTCCGGAGGATGACGCAGTGAAAGCACTTGCGAAAGAGGCTTTGGAAACGGGCGGGCTGAAAGCGCTCATGCCGTATCTGCCGTTTCTGAGCGAAAAGGACGCAGAGCAACTTGCGGAGCATCTGATGCACAGCCGCGAGGAGTAAAGCCGTGTTTCTCTGCCTTTATTCTCTATTCAATCCAACGCTTTTTCTCGGGGTGAGAGAAAAGCAATCTCGCCTCTTTCCGCTTCACACCTCCCGATTCTTCGGCTAAGCGGTACAAATAAGGGACAACCGAAAAGAGCCGTCCGACGGACGGTTCTTTTCGGTTGTCTTATGCTCTCTCAAACAGCGGTCGGGGGTTCGGAATCACCCCCGCGAGATAGTCAAGCGAGACGTTGTAGTATTTCGCAAGGCAGACGGCGATGTCAAGCGGAATCTCCCGCTCTCCGCGCTCGTAGCGTTGGTAGGTGGTTGTATATAGCCCGATGTCGGCGGCAACTTCTGCCTGTGTTTTGTCGTTGTCCTCCCGCAGGTCTTTGATTCTTCCGTAAATCATTTGCGACCTCCTGATATTTTTTATATTATTTTACATAAAAAACACCAAAAGGTGTTGACAGCAACACCAAATGGTGTTATAATGGATTAGGATTTCAAAGAAATCTAATCTTATTCAGAAAAACAGGAGGCAAAAATGAAAAAATCAGTTGATGCGATAGTAAAGGACGAGAAAGTTTACTGTGGAGAGGTAAAGGAGTATGTCAATATTCATTCCATGACACATCCGATTCTCAAGGTGCGATATTCTGCGGTTTGTGATGGTTGGAAGCCAAGTTGCCCGGAGTATTGCAAATATTATCAACAGTCAAAAAAATAACCCATACTAATATCAAACAGTGAGAGAAGAAAAATGAAAAAAGTATTATATAGTTCTATATTGGTGGTTTTTGCAATTGCGGTTTTACAGAGCGCTGTTTCATGTAAGAAAAATGACCCCGTTAGTTTCCCTCCGCGGATTACAACAGAGGAGAATTTAGAGGAAATTAAAGAAAAGAAAGGCATAGATGTTTTTTCTAAGCGAGGGTATCGCTCGACTGCGGAATTTGCCGAGCAAATTTTAGAGTATTATACGGGAAGCGAAGAGCAAAAAGAAGCAATTAAAAATAACGAATATATAAAAACAGGTATATTCGGATTGGGCTGGGATGAAGCTCGTTTCTCACTGGGAAAGATACATAATCAAGGGGTAGAATGGAACACGATTCATGAATTGCTTCTCTTATTCTATACAGAAAGTGAATTGCAAGTTCTTCCAGTGTATCTTGAAGGCTTGCAACTTTATGTTCCGTATACCTATGCGGAGATTCATGAACACGTACTGGAGAAAATTCATAGAGATATTCGGTTTGAGTTTAAGAACCCTGATTCGGTAAAAATATATTCCGCAAGATTATTCGTTTTGTCCAGCGACCTTGTCATTGGCGATGAAAAAGAGGGAAAATATCCAAGTAACTACACCATGTATGCAATTGTAAAATGCAGTGCCCAAAATGGCTTTGGTGGAGTGGTACAGGGTGAAGTGTATGTCCTTTTTAACGGTCAAAAATTTGTGGGAATGACAACTGATTTGTGGGAATTTACAAAGTATGTACAAAGGGTAGGGACTCCCTCAAATGAATTTTGTTACCTGACTAATGTTGAATGCGATTGATATATATAGTGAAGCAACGGGATAGTGTCCCGTTGCTTCACTGTTATGTTATTCTTTACTGGTCAGTCTCCTGACCACCTCGCCCGCGATGAGCAGTCCCTCTGCGCCAACGACGTAGGGGAGAGACCCTGGGGCGGGTCTGCCTGCGGTGCCTTTTGCGTCCGCGTCGGGCGCGTCGGGGGCAGGCTCTGCTGCGGGTTCGTTGGAATAGGCGACGGTCAGGTGGTGAATGCCGCGCTTGCGTAACTCAACCCGCATGACCCGCGCCAAGGGGCAGCCGCTCGTTTTAGCAAGGTCGGTGATGACAAAGCGGGTGGGGTCCAGTTTATTCCCTGCACCCATCGCGGAGAGAAACGGCACGCCCTCCGCTGTTGCGCGGACCGCGAGGTCGATTTTTGCTTTCACGGTATCGATGGCATCGACCACGAAGTCGTACTCCGCGAGCGGGAATTCCGCGGCGTTTTCGGGCAGGTAAAATTTTGCGATTGCAGTCACGCGGCAGTCGGGGTTGATGTCGCGGATGCGCTCCGCCATGACGTCGACCTTTCGTCTGCCGACGGTGGAGTGCAGGGCGACCGGTTGGCGGTTGATATTGGATACCGCCACGGTGTCGGCATCAATGACGGTCAGCGCGCCGACCCCCATGCGGGCGAGCGCTTCGCAGACGTATCCGCCGACTCCGCCGACCCCGAACACGGCGACGTGCGCGCGGTGAAGTTTTTCCATGGCGGCGTTCCCGAGCAGGCGGGCGGAGCGTTTTTCTTCTTCCTTACAATACATATCCTCATCCCTCGTTTCTTTCCTGCTCCAGTATAGCAGATTTTCCCGCAAAATGCAAGTCTTTTGGGCAAATCGGTTGACAAATCAATTTCTTTATGGTATACTGTTCTCAATTGTAAAATCGGAGGGTGTGGCTGTGGTCGAGGCGATCAAATCATTTTTTCTGGATACGGTGGGGCGGGAACTTTGCGTGTTTTTCTGCGCGATTCTGCCTATCATCGAGTGTCGCGGGGCAATTCCGCTCGGTTGGGCGTTGGGACTTCCGTGGTGGCAGACCTTTCTGCTTGCGTTTGCGGGAAATCTCCTGCCCGTGCCCTTCATTTTATTATTGATTCGGAAGATTCTTTCCCTGATGCGGGGCAGTCGTGTGAAATTCTTCCGCCGCATCGCGGCGTGGCTGGACCGCAAGGTGGAGAAGCACAAGGGGTCCATTGAGAAGTACGGCTACTGGGGGGTGACGCTCTTCGTTGCGCTCCCTCTCCCGGGGACCGGCGGATGGACGGGGTCCCTGATTTCCGCCGCCTTGGAGCAGAAGCCGAAAAAGGCTTTGCCTGCGGTGGCGCTCGGCATTTTGATTGCCTGCACCGTTATGACCGTCATTTTCTACGCCGGTTCTTCGGGGTTGCGGGCGATTTTCGGGGGATAAGGGAAAAGACCTTGGAGGGAGAGGGAGTCCTCTTGAAAGAGGACTCCCTCTCCCTCCAAGCCTCCCACTCCCTCCGAGAACTTCCCCCAAGTCCCCGCCATTTATGAAGCGAAAATTTGTTTTTCTTGTGTAACGGCGGGGACTTGGGGGAAGTTTTTGTCGTTTGGGGCGGTATGGGGTTGTTGCGGCGTGCGGCTATCGCAGGGCGGGATGTTACGGGGGCGATTTTCCGTTACAAGCGAAGCAGATACGTTCCGAAAAGTGCGGTTCTCTCTGTGAGTGGATTTTGCAACTTTGAGATTGGAAACTTGCAAAAATCAGAAGTTTTCGCCGTTCCAGCCCCATGTATCGGAGAACGAATAGTTGACGTAGACGTGGTCGGGCTGGATGGAAAGTTCGTCGGAGAGGATACGGCAGATTTCGGCGGTCATCTGTTCGGTGAGCGCCGCCTCGGCGGAGCCGAAAAGTTGGACCTGCACCATTGCGATGGGGAACGTATTATAGCCGCGGAACCACATGCGGCAGTTGTCCTCAAAGCGGAGCATCAGCCAGTATTCGCTCTTGCCGGGGAATAAAGAGATGGCTTTCCCGAGTTTTTCTTTGATGTTTGCTTCCTTTTCGGGGGTGAGACGGATATTCAACTTTGTTTCAATAAACGGCATGATAACAGACCTCCTGTAGCGGCGCCGGAGCGGGACCGGAGCCTGATTTACAGCATCATTATAACACAGAAACCGACGATTGTCAAGCGGAAAAAGCAAGGGAAAATCGGGAGGGGACGAACGCGGAGAAACCGGAATTCGACCGATTTTTCGGTCTCGGCGCGAAATAACGGAAAGGCTGTTGAATTCTGCAATCGGGACTGCCTGACCATTCAAAAAAATTGCTTTTTTTCGGAAGAATTTTTGTAAATGCCCTTGACAAAAGTTTTCACGCATGGTAAAATATAAATACAATAAAATCTTTTTATCGGAGGGGAAAATATGAACAAAATTGACACCGCGGCATCCAAGGGATTCCGCATCGCTTCCCGTCTCATCGGCTACATTGGTTTGGGGCTTTGCCTCGCGCTTTTCATCTGCGGTTACGCATTGCCGAACGGCTTCTGGATGAAGAACATGACCCATTATCGCATCGAATTTCTGGGCGAATGGGGTCTGTTGAACGAGCCGCGCAATGAAAACAAGTTGATGATTCTTGCAATCACGGCGGGCGCAATCCTCATCGTTGCAATCCTGTTCCGCATCATCAGCGCGTGCTGCAAGACCACCGTTGAGGACGCAGTTGAGGAGGAGTACACGGCGGAAGTCGAGACCGTTGCGGCAAGCGAGAAAGAAAAGCCTGCGGCGAAAGCGGAAAAGAAGAAAGGCAAGAAGACCAAGGTTCGCGATTATATCGGCGAGAAAGCGAAGAAAGTGATTCCCGAGGACAAAATGCCCTATGTCGAAAAGGCGGGCGATTTCCTCAAGAAATACTCGACGGTCATTATTGCAAGCGCCGCAACCCTGACGGCTGTTGTGTTCATTGCGAACGCAAAAGAGGAGAGCCGCCGCAGAGGAGAACGCCGCAGATTCCTGCGCTCCCTGATGTGACAAAAAACTCTTTCAAAAAAACCTGCGATTTGCGCAGGTTTTTTTGATTTTCCTATTGACAGACGCAAAAAAAAATGGTATGATATATACAGATGATACTTTGAGACCGATGTCGGGGGACCGAGGGTCGGTATCAGAATTTTTCAGAAGAGGGGTAAAAGAAATGGAAAAAACCAAGTCCGCGAAACTTCGCACAGCCTCCCGTTTTGTCGGGTACATCGGAATCGGAGCCTGCCTGCTCGGCTCGTTCCTGTATCTGCTGTTGTACGAAATCTTCGGCAAAAAGTTGGAAGACAAAATCGGAGAATTCAACGTCAAATCCCTGATTTACGTCGGCATCCTTGCGGCGGTAATCCTTGTGATTGCAATTGTGCTGCGGGTTGCAAGCGCATCGGCAAAGCGGAAAGAAGCGCTTGAAGCGGAAGCCGCAGAAGCCGAAGCGGCAGCCGAGGAGCCGGTGGAGGAATTGGTTGAAGAGCCGGAACCCGTTGACCCCGAGGCGGAAGAGGCTGCTCGCAGAGCCGCTGAAAAGGCAGAGGCAATGAAAGGCGGAAAGACTTTCGTTGCATACATCGGCAAGAACATTTCCGAGAAACAGGGTGAAGCGATGGCGAAAGTCAGCGAGTTCACCAAGAAGAACGCAAAGGTTATCGTGGCAGTTGCGGCGACGCTTGCAATCACCAACATGATTCACAAGAGCAAGACCGAAAAAGAGACGACCCGCCGTCGGCAGAACTTCTTCCGTTCGTTGGGTTGCTGAGAAAAAAGAGGACCTCTCGCGAGGTCCTCTTTTCTGTCGGTTGGAGGAGAACCCGAATGACAATTGGGGTTTGGAAATACAAAAGGACCCAACTGCAGTCGGGTCCTTTTGGCTGTTATTTGGATTTCTTCTTCATTCCGTTCCAGACGAGCATCACACCGTCAACAATCAGCAGGATGCCGACGACCACGGAAATGACTTTTACTGTTCCGCCGCGGTTGAACAGCAGGAGCAGACCAAGCAAAATGTCCAGAATCGGGCTGATGTAAAGCAGAATCGTGTTCAGGGTATTGCGTCCTTTGAGACGAACTCTCAGTTTCAGATACAACTCGTAGATGCCCCAAATCAGGATGACCGCCGCAAGAACAATCAGTGCAACGTCGACGAGCGCCCAACCGAACACAAGGACTACAACGCCGAACACGGCTTTGACAATTGCGGGCAGGGTCTGATGGTCCAGAAAATCCAGAATTGCCAGAATCAGAAGCGCGACACCGAAGATTGTCATTGCGGTATGGATGATTGTTTCACCGGTGAGAAACACGAAAAGCACACCCAACACAATCAGGAATAACCCCTCCAACATGCTGTTTCCGTTCAGTTTGACCTTTTTCTTAGCCATTTTCCATTCCTCCTTTATGATATTCGAGCCGGTTATCCGACCCACTCTTTATTATACACCAAACGATTGCAAAATGGAAGTCTTTTTTCGCAAATTTACAAATTATCATATTTTGCCGGCGGGCGGAGCAATCCAAGCGCAGGTCTTGGATTCGCTTTTCCGTGCCGCGCCTGTGTCTGTCCGAAAAAATCGCAAAAAACAATATTTTTTTATCAAACCCCTTGACAAATGGGAAACTTTGCGCTATAATATAAAAGTGCCTGAAATCAGGCGACCTTTGCGGCGTTAGCTCAGCTGGATAGAGTGTTTGGCTACGAACCAAAAGGTCGGGGGTTCGAGTCCCTTACGCCGCGCCAAATAACGGTCTGTAAGTTTTCCTTATGGACCGTTATTTTTGTATCCGCATGTCGGAATTCGTGGAGGTGATACGAATGAAATGCGCACTTGCCGCTGTCGGATCTATCGATGAGGACGTCGGGTATAACAAAGCGGTCCTTGTTGATACACTCAGGAAATATGCGGGCAAAACCGACGTCGTTCTCTTCGGAGAAGCATTCCTGCAGGGATTTTACGGTGTCAACTTTTCCGTGGAGCATGACAGGGCGGTGGCGGTTTCCCGTGATGACAGCGTCATCCGTGAAATCTGCAGTATGGCAAAAAAAATACGCCGTTGCAGTCTCGTTTGGTTTCATTGAGCGGGACGGGGACGTGTTTTACAGTTCCCGGATGACCATAGATAAAACGGGCAGAATGATTGATTTATACCGGTGGGTATCTGCGGGGTGGAAAGAACGGTATGCGGGTAAGGAATACCGCGAGGGCAGTGGATTTCATACGTTCGATTTTCTGAATCGGAAAGTCGCCGTTGGGCTATGCGGCGATCTCTGGTATGAGGAGAATCTTGCTTCTCTGAATGAATTGAAGCCTGACGTCGTTTGGTGGCCCGTCTATACCGACTACAACCATTCGGAATGGAACAAAACCAAAAAGTTTGAATATGCAGAACAGTCCGGCAAAATCAATGCCCCCGTTCTTTACGTCAATTCGGTATGTATCGATCAGTTTGATGAATGCAATATCGCCAAAGGCGGCGCCGTCCTGTTTGAAAACGGATTGATAAAAGAAGAAATTCCGGCAGGAAATGAGGGGGTTCTGATTGTTGAGCCTTAGTCTGTCCGGACCGAAAAAAAGCAAGTCTTGGGACTTGCTTTTTTTATGTCACTTTTTGACTCTTTCTATCCGGTAGCAGGAGCAGCCGGAATTCGTAGCGCATATACGGCTACAAAAAAGCAGTAAAAGGTAGAACACCACACAAAATAAAAAAGTCAAGGCAAAACGGAAATTTTCTTCTTTTCTCTTTTCAAACCGTCCCGAATATGCTATAATAGGTACAGATTTTTTGATTTCGCGAGGTTTTCTATGCACAACAGATTTTTGGGACGCGTGAGAGCATGGTTTTCCCGTGGCAGGCGGGCGCTTTGGGCGGTGCTTGGTTTCTATCTTGCCGTCGCGGCACTTTCCCTCTGCCTTTCCGCGCGCGTCCGCATCAATTACGACATCTCCGACTATCTCCCCGCCGACACGCAGACCGCGCAGGCAATGGAGCGGATTCGGGAGGATTTCGGCATGACGGGAAGCATTCAGGTCATGGCGTCCGACCGTATCACCGTCCCGCAGGCGGAGGAAATCAAGGCGGAACTGGAGAAGATTCCGAACGTCCTGACGGTCAGTTTTGACGGGGACGATTCCCGCTATTACCGTGACGGAAAGGCGCTCTTTGCGGTCCTTGTCAACGGCGACGACTACTCCGAAGCCGCACGGCAGGTCTCGGCGGATATCCGAGGGGTCATGGAGAACCGCACCGACGTCCCGCACGTCGACTACGGCGGGACCGCCATCCGCAAGCAGATTCTGCAGGAATCCATCACGCGGCAGATGGTCCTGATTCTCGCGCTGTCGCTCTGCATGGTGGTCGTGATTCTGCTGATCACATCGCGTTCGTGGCTGGAGCCGCTGATTCTGCTTGCCGCCTCGGGCGTGGCGGTCCTCATCAATCGCGGGACCAACCTGATGTTCGGTGAAATTTCCTACATTACCAATTCCATTGCGGCGATTCTCCAACTGGCGCTTTCCATCGATTACAGCATTGTTCTGCTCCATGCCTACCGTTTCCGTCGTACCGAGGGAGAGGAGCCGTACCCCGCCATGCGCGGCGCAATCAAATCGGTGCTGCGCCCGGTTTCGGCAAGCGCGCTGACCACGGTTGCGGGGCTTCTCGCGCTCCTGTTTATGAGTTTCCGCATCGGCTACGACGTCGGCATCGTCCTGATGAAAGGCATCGTGATTTCCGCCGTGACCTCGGTTACGCTTCTGCCGGTTCTGGTTCTGCTGTTTGAGCGTCCGATGGAAAAGACCGCCAAGCGCGCGTTCGTTCCGCACGGGTCCGCGTTTGTCACGGTGGCAAAACGGGCGGGAAAGGTGCTGGTGCCGCTCGCACTGGTGCTTGCGGTCGTCTGCGGGGTGTTGCAGTCCTCCAATTCCTATACGTTCAGCGACAAGAGTACCGCGAACGGTCCCATTTCCGAGACGTTCGGGCAGAACAACACTGTGGTGCTGATTTGGGAGAAGAGCGAAAACGATTCCGCCTACGAAGCCGCGCTTGCCGCCCGGCTTGCGGACTGTCGCCGCGCGGACGGCAAGCCGATTCTGACCGGTGTGACCTCCTATTCGGGCATCCCGTTTATCCGGGTGTTGGAGCAGGAGAACACCGCCGAGGAACTGTACGGCGCGCTTGCGCAGGCGCTGCCGGAGGGGAGCGGGCTGTCGCTCTCGCTTGTCCGTCAACTTTACGGTGTGGCGGCGTGGGACACGGTCAAGGATGACGCGGTGGACTTCCGCGCGATGCTGGACCATCTGGTGGCGCTTTCCGCGTCGGAGGAACTTGCCGCGTTCGTTCCTGCCGACACTGCCGCCGATTTGCTCCGTCTGCGGGACGGCGTGAGGGAGGCGGTTGAAACAATGGAAGCGCCGACCGACCGCGCCGCGCTCCTTGCGTTCTGTGCGAAGTCTCTGGGTACCTACACCGAGGAACAGGCGGATGAAATTTTTGCGGGCTACTTTGCCGAAGCGGGGGATGAAACGGGTGAGACGGCACCCCTGCTCGGTCTGCTTTCCTACATGGAGTCGCACAAGTGGATTAAGTCCAACCTGAAGTCGGCGATTATTCGCGGATACCGCGACACCTACGCACTGATTTGTTCCGCGCCCACGGCAGCGGAATTTCCGACGACTCTGCGGGAGGTTGTCAAGGGGCTGACCGGATCCTATCCCAAGAACGGGATTCCCGCCGCACTTGCCGAGCAGGCGTACATTTCCTATTTCCTTGCGGACGGTCGGATTCCGGACCGGAAGATTGGCGGGTGGGCGTTGATTGGGGTTCTGACCGATGCCCTGTACGGGGAGGACGGGCTTGGCGGTTTGCTTCCCGACGAGGCGCTGTCGGTATTGGACGGAGCGCTTGCGCAGTTGGAAAAGGCAAAGACGCTGTTCCGCGGCGAGCGTTACACGCGGATGCTTCTGTCGGTGGACCTGCCGAACGAGGGGGCGGATTCCGCGGCGTTTGTGGCGGAACTGGGCGATGTTCTGACGGACGTTGTGGGGTCCGACGCGCGTGCGGCAGGGGAGATTATTTCAACCGCCGACCTTACCGAGACGTTTTCGCACGACAATCTGCTGATTTCGGTTTTCACTCTGGTATCGGTATTTCTGATTGTTCTGCTTCTGTTCCGCTCGCTTTCCCTGCCAATCCTGCTTGTTGGTGTGATTCAGGGTGCGATTTTCATTGCGATGGCGGTTGCGGGCGCAATTGAGGGTGCAACGGGCGGTATTTTCTTCATGAGTTACATTGTGTCGGTCTGCATCCTGATGGGGGCGACGATTGACTACGGGATTCTGATGTCCTCAAACTATCTGGACGCGCGGCGCGGACACGACCGCGCGGAAGCGCTGAAGTCCGCGGTTGCCGCCGCGATGCCGACGGTCTTTTCCTCCGGGTTGATTCTGTCGGTTTGCGGGTTTGTGATTCACTTCCTTTCCACGCAGAACGCGATTTCAACGGTTGGTTTGTTACTCGGTATCGGCACCGTTTCCTCCGTCTTAATGATTACCTTGATTCTTCCCGCTCTTCTCTACCTCCTCGACCGCTTCGTATTGGGGCTATCTTGGAAGCGGTAGAGGAGGAAGACCTTGGAGGGGGAGAGGGTCCTCTTGAAAGAGAGACCCTCTCCCC
>CAZVYZ010000038.1:0-16717 GCA_964630695.1 uncultured Ruminococcus sp. | reverse complement strand
ACGCCGACGCTGAGAATCGGACGGTCGGTAATCAGGATCGACGCAAGCCGCTCGGTCAGCCCCGAATAATTCATGCCGAGAACCAACACAAACATGGACAGGACAAAGGGAATCAGTTCAAACGGCAACCGTCTGACCGCCGATAACAGGACCGTCGGTTTCGCGTGGCGGTGCAGAAACAGCAGTACGGTCAGGACCGCGAGCGACAGCGCGAAGCCGAGCGCCGCCCAGACCATTTCCAGATGCAGATAGGAACTGAGCGCCAGAAGCAGGGTTGCGCCCGCAAGATGGAACACGCCGAGTTCCAATTCGTGCGGGTCCGCAATCTTTTCCACGTCCGTCCCGCCTCCCCGCATCGGCTCCCGCAGTTTCCGACGGAACAGGAGCCACAGAACGCAGAGCGAGGTGACCCCCGCCATGCAGGTCGGCAACGCCATGACCGCAAGGTACGGAACGAATCCGATGCCTGCCGCCGTGGCAAGGTAAATGTTAGTCGGATTGCCGATGACGAACAGCAAACTCCACGTATTTGCCGCCACAAATTCCGCAATCAGATACGGAAGCGGGTCGATTTCCGCCCGCCGCGCAAAAAAGCAGATGAACGGTGTGAACGTCAGAATCACGATGTCGTTGGAAGTGAAAACCGTCAGCACCGCAACGGTGAGATACAGAACCAGAAACAGTGCGGTCTGGGTTCCGCCCGCTCTGCGCAATGCGACCGACGCGAGATAACGGAAGAATCCCACCTCATCCAGATACACCGACAGGAACGTCATACTGAAAAACAGCAACAGAATTTTAATCGGATTGACAGACGAGTCGGCGGTCATTCCCCGCCCGATGTAGGAAAGCGGAATTCCGCAGAGCGGGACCAGTAGCAGTGCGCCTGTCAGCGAAATGACCCAATACGTGCCAAACCGGAGTTTACCGACCGTAAACTCCGGTTTCAGAAGCACCGATAAAAACACACCCAAACCGGTCAATCCGCAGAGGATGGCAGTCAGTTCCATATCTTGTCAGTCGTCGCAGTTCTCCCAGTTGTGGTAAACGTCCATCACGTCGTCATCCTCCTCCAATTTCTCAATCAGCAGGTTCATGAACTTGATGTCGTCCTCGTTCTCCAGCGTCACGCCGGTGGACGCGCGCTTGGTCTTTTCCGCCGACAGAATCTCATACCCTGCCTTGGCAAGGTCCTCCTGAATGGCGTACACGTCGTCCGGCTCGGTGGTAATGACAAACACCTCACCGTCCGACTTGAAGTCGGTCGCGCCCGCCTCAAGTGCGGTCTCCATCAGTTTGTCCTCGTCCACGTCGCCGTCCTCGTTGTCCACAACGATTTCGCCGACGTCGGTGAACAGGTAGCCGACGCACCCCGTCTGCCCCATGTTGCCGTGGTACTTGGAGAAGTACGCGCGCACGTTACCCGCCGTGCGGTTGCGGTTGTCGGTGGTTGCCGTGACCAGCACCGCGATGCCCGCAGGTCCGTAACCCTCGTAGGAAACTTCCTCGTAAGTCTCCCCCGTGGAGCCGAGCGCTTTCTTGATGCACCGTTCGATATTATCGTTCGGCACGTTGTTCGCTTTCGCTTTCTGAATCAGGTCGCGCAACTTGGAGTTCGACGCGGGTTCCCCGCCCCCCTCCTTGACGGCAATGGTAATCTCCTTGCCGATTTTGGTAAAGACCTTCCCTCTTGCGGCGTCGGTCTTTTCTTTCTTGTGCTTGATGTTTGCCCATTTGCTGTGTCCGGACATTGTTTCTTACCTCACTCTTCTATGGTTCAGACCTTCTCGGTCTTTTTCAGACAAATCAGTTCAAACGCACTTCCCAGCACGTTCTTCACCGCCGCGGTCAGGCGCAGTCTGCTTTCGCGGACTGCGGGGTCCTCCGCCGAAAGAATCCGGCAGTTGTGGTAGAAGCGGTTGAAGCCCGCCGCCACATCCAGAATAAACCGCGTGATATAACTCGGCTCGTAGTCGGCAATTGCCGCCGTCACCCGCTCGCCGTAGCGGCAAAGTGTTTTGATGAGTGCCGCCTCTTCATCGGTCGTCACGGTCATGGGACCCGCCGTCACCGCTCCCCCACGCTCCAGCACCGAGCAGGCGCGCGCGTAGGTGTACTGGACATAGGGACCTGTATTGCCGTCAAAGTTCAGTGCCTCGTCCATGACGAAGTTGATGTCTTTCATTCTGGTATTCGACAGGTAGTAGAACACCACCGCGCCGACGCCGACCGCCTCCGCCGTCGCGTCATCGTCCTGCCGGTCGGGATTCTTCTCCCGCATAATGCCCTTGACCTTTTCCACCGCGAGGGCGAACAGGTCGCGCAAAAGTACCACGTTGCCGGTCCGCGTTGCCAGTTTCTCGCCGTTGAGCGACACGGTCCCGTACGGCACATGGACCAACTCGTTGTACCACGGGTAGCCCATCAGTTCCACGACCTTAAACCACTGCGCAAAATGCAGGCACTGTTGCGCGCTCGTGACGTAAATCATCTTGTCAAAATGCAACGTCTCCTTGCGGTAGACCGCCGCCGCAATGTCGCGCGTGGGATAAAGCGTGGACCCGTCCCGCTTGAGAATCAGGCAGGGCGGCATGTTGTATTCGGAAAGGTCGACAATCGACGCGCCGTCATCGAGTTTGAGCAGTCCTTTTTCGCGGAGAATCTCAATCTGCGCGGGCATTTTATCGGTATAAAAACTTTCACCGCGGTAGGAATCAAAGGTAATGCCGAGTTGCCTGTATGTCTTTTCGTACTCTGCAAGACTAATCTGCACGAACCACCGCCAGAGCGCGAGGTTTTCCTCGTCCCCCATTTCCAACTTGTGGAATTCGGCTCTTGCCTCATCTGCAAGCGCCGTATTCGCGGGGATACCGTTCTCGGGGTCCCCCTTAATCTCGTTGTTCACGCGGACATACAGTTCCACCAGTTTATCAATGCCGCCCGCTTCAATCATTTCGCGGCTTCCCCAGTGACGGTATGCCGCAATCAGTTTGCCGAACTGCGTTCCCCAGTCACCGAGATAGTTGATGCCGTAGCATTCATAGCCCGCAAACTCATGCAGTTTACGCAGGGAATGCCCGATAACGGTGGTTCCGAGATGCCCGATGTGAAACGGTTTTGCAACGTTCGGCGAGGAGTAGTCCAGAACCACTTTTTTGCCGCACCCAAAGGTCTGCGCGCCGTATTTCTCCCCTTTTTCCAGAATTTCGGGGACAACCGTTCCGCCGAGATACGCATTTGCAATGCGGATATTCAGATACCCGCCCGCAACCCCAACCGAGCCGATGACTTCGTCCGCCAAATCTTCTTTCAGTGCCGAAGCAATCTGAACCGGAGAGCGGCGCAACTCGCGGCTGAGTCGGAAACAGGGAAAGGCAAGGTCACCCATTGCGGGGTCCGGCGGATATTCGAGCATTCCCGCGATTTCGCCGCCCGTCAGCGCCGTGTCGGGGTTGACTTTCCGCACACCCGCAAGAATTTGCTCCGCAATTCTCTTTTTGATGGTTTGCATTTCAATACCTCGTCAAATTACAATAACTATATTATTATACTACTTTTCCCCGCCGTTTGCAAGAGGAATTTTCATTTTTCGGCGGGTTTCCCGTCATTTCTTTACCGTCAGCGGGGCAATTTGCGCACCGACAAATTGCAGAAGTGCCGCACGGTCCAACAGCAACTGCGCACCGCGCGTCCCCGAACTGACCGTAACGCGGTCAAAATTCAGCACGCTCTCGTCAAACCACGTAGGGAATTTCTTCTTCATTCCGATGGGAGAACAGCCGCCGCGGATATAGCCCGTCAGCCCGAGGAGGTCCTTGACATGGACCATCTCAATCTTCTTGTTCCCCGTCAGTGCCGCCGCGGGGCGCAAATCGATTTCCTCCGCCACCGGAATGCAGAACACCACAGGACCCATCCTGTCCCCCTTTGCCACCAATGTTTTGAACATCCGCTCGGGCGGAAAGCCCAACTCCTCGGCAATGTGAACCCCGCTCAGGTCGTCCTCGTCCACGCGGTATTCCAGTACCTCATACGGAATCTTCGCGGCGTCCAACATCCGCATTGCGTTGGTTTTCATGCGTGTTTCTCCTCCGTTTCATCCGCGTCTTTTCCCTCTATCATTTCCCGCGCGGCGTTCCGTTGGGTGTCGGTTACATGGATTCCGCCGAGAATCCGTGCAATCTCCTCCACCCGCGCGTCCCCCCTCAGGCGTGTGACCGCAGTTTCGGCGCGACCGTCCTTTTCCCCTTTGGTAATCAGGTAGTGGCAGTCCGCGAGCGACGCAATCTGCGCCGAGTGCGTCACGCACAGCACCTGCGAGTCCCTTGCCGTTTCCCGCAGTTTCAGCCCGATTTTGCGGGAAGTCTTTCCCGATACGCCCGTATCGATTTCATCAAAAATGACAGTCGTCGCCCCGTCGCGGTCATCGAGCGCCGACCGCAAAGCCAACATCATCCGCGAGAGTTCTCCGCCCGACGCAATTTTCGCCAGCGGTTTTACCTGCTCCCCCGGGTTGGTTGCAATCATAAATTCCACGTCGTCCGCTCCGTTTTCGCAAGGGTCTGTGGGACTGACACGAATTTCCATCCGCACTTTCGGCATATCCAGAAACCGCAGTGCTTCGGTCACGCGCTCCACCACGTCGTGTGCCGCGCGAACCCGTGCCGCATGCAGTTCCGCCGCGCGGGCATCGACTTCCCGACGCAGTGCCGCGCAGGCTTTCTCGATTTCCGCACGGGTCAGGTCCGAGCAATCCAAAGCCTCCAGTTGCTCCGCCGCACGCGCACGGAACGCAAGAATCTCCGCCACGCTTCCGCCGTACTTGCGCTTCAACTTTGCAATCGCATCCAACCGCCCCTCAATGCGGTCAATCCGCACGGTCGGGTCCTCGCGGTCGGTATCGGCAAAGCCCGCAACGGTTTCGGCAACGTCCACCACCTCGGATTCCGCCAAGGCAAGCCGTTCCGCCAGTTCGTCGGCGCCGTCAATCAGCCCCGAAAGCGACCGCACCGCATGCTCTGCACGCCGCAGAAGTCCTGCCGCGTCGGTCTTTTCTCCGCCCGCAAGCAGACGGTAGCAAAGGTCAATCTGTCGGTCAATCTTCTCCAGATTGGCAAGCCGGTCGCGCTCATGCGTCAGGCGTTCCTCCTCGTCCGCATCCCGTAGTTTCACGGCGTCAATGTCCTCCAACTGATAGCGGAGCATTTCCTGCATCCGAATCCGCTCGGATTCGTCCCGCGTCAGGGAGGCACGCTTCTTCTCCGCCTCGCGCCACTGCGCATAGACCGTCCGATATGCGGCAAGTTCCGCGTCCGACCGTGCGAACGCGTCCAGAAGTTCGCGGTGCGCCGACTTTTGCAGGAGTCGATGGCTGTCGGTCTGCCCGTGAATGCTGATGAGGTAAGGCGCAATCTGCCGCTGGATTGCCTGCGTGACAATCTGCCCGTTCAGGCGGGTCTGCGTTCTTCCGTCCGCCGAGAGTCTGCGCTGAAGCATCAGAGAACGGTCCTCTGCGGGGAAACCGAGTTCTGCGAGTTTGGCGCACGCCGCATCCGACAAATCCTCAAACACCGCGCCGATAACCGCCTGTTCCTGCCCCTCGCGCACAATCTCTTTCGGCACGCGGTTACCGAGCAGGAGATTGATGCTGTCGATGATGATGGATTTTCCCGCGCCCGTCTCGCCGGTCAGGACCGACAGACCGCCATCGAACTCCACGTCAATCTCGCGGATGACCGCAATATTTTCAATATGTAAGGACCGCAACATCTCAGATGCCTCGCAAGAGGTCATGCACCTGCTCCGAGAGCATCCGCGCACAATCCTCGTCCTGCGTTACGACCAGAATGGTATCGTCGCCCGCCACACAACCGAGAATTTGGTTCAATTGCATCCGGTCGATACCCGTCGCAACCGCCGATGCAAGCCCGGGGTAGGTTTTCAGCACCGCCAGATTCTGCGCATACTGCACACTGATAATCGAATCAATCAGCGTGGCACTGAAGTTGACCGCAGGGGCAGGCTCCGCATGTTTCGGCAACACATAGCGGTAGGTTCCCCGTCCGGTGGTCATTTTGGCGATCTGCAATTCGCGGATGTCGCGCGAGATTGTCGCCTGCGTTGCGTTGTACCCGTTTTCACGCAACCGCGCAATCAGTTCGTCCTGCGTTTCAATTTCATATCGGGAAATCAACTCCAAGAGTTTTTCCTGTCGGTTTCGTTTCATGTCACGTTCTCCTTATCAGAAATGCGAATCCTGTAATTTTTGGCACAGGACCCGATAAAAACCGTTTTTGCGGAACCGCACCAGTTTGGTCTCCAGTTTGGACCGCGTCACACGGACCGATTGCCCGCGGTACATCTCAAAACTCATTTTGCCGTCCACGGTCAGATAGAGCAGTTTTTCCCGCACGCAGATGTTGCGGATTTCCAGAACCGAGCGGTCCGAGAAAATCAGCGGTCTTGCCGCAAACGAATGCGGACAAATCGGCGTGACGCAGAAACACGGGACCGTCGGGTCCACGATTGCGCCGCCCGCCGACATCGAATATGCGGTGGAACCGGTGGGCGTTGCAATAATCAGCCCATCCGCGCGGTAACTCGTCACCGCCTCGCCGTTCTCCCGCAGTTCCAAATCGATGACCCGCGCCACCGAGCCGTTTGACACCACCGCGTCGTTGAGTGCGTAGCAAAAAGATTTCAGTTCGCCGCCCGTTCCGAGCAGGTCCACGCGAAGCATGGAACGCTTCTCAAGCGTGTACTCCCCCGTAAACAGTCTGTGCAGGTCGTCGGTCTCCCCCGCCTCCAACTCCGCCATATAGCCGAGCCTGCCGAAATTGACCCCGAGAATCGGGGTCCCGCGCGTTGCCGCCCGTCGTGCCGCTTCCAGAATGCTTCCGTCCCCGCCGAGTACGATAATCAGGTCCGCCTCGGCATAGAGCGAGTCAATCGGCAGATAGCGGAATTCGGGGCGGTTCCGGTGTGCGCGCATCAATCGGTCACGGTTGAATGCGGCAAGCAGGACCTCTCCGCCCTCCCGGATGAGCCTGTCCGCCGTTTCAACCGCGGCGTTCAGTTTTTCGGGAATATTAAAGTTTGTTACCAACGCAATTTTCAGCATAGCCGTCTCCTTTTGCAGCATTTGCGGTCACCGCCGCGATTCGCTCGGCGGAAATCGGCGGGACCGCCTGCCCCACCGTCAGGTGCAGCAAAAATTCGCGGTTTCCGTCTCCGCCGAGAATAGGCGAGGGAATCAGTCCTGCGACACACAGTCCGAGCGACGCGGCACACTCCGTGACCCGTTCCACGGCAAGCCTGTGCGCCTGCGGGTCTCTGACGATTCCGCCCTTTCCGATGTGCGCCCGTCCCACTTCAAACTGCGGTTTGACAAGGCAGACCGCGTCCCCCACGGATTCGAGCAGTGCGGGAAAGCGCGGCAGAATCAGGGTAGCGGAGATGAACGACACGTCCATTACAATCAGCCGAACCCTGCCGCCGATGGTCTCCGCTGTCAGTCCCCGCGCGTTGCAATGCTCAAAAACCCGAACCCGCGGGTCTGCACGGAGCGATTCCGCCAACTGTCCCGCGCCCGAGTCCACCGCCGCCACCTCTGCGGCACCGCGACGGAGCAGGCAATCGGTAAACCCGCCGGTCGACGCGCCGATGTCAAGCGCCCGCCACCCCGATGGGTCAATACGGAACGCGGTCAGCGCGCCCTCCAACTTCTGCCCGCCGCGGCTGACAAACCGCTCGGGACCCGATACCGTAACCGTGTGCGGTCCGTCTCCGACCTCCTGAGCCACGCGGCAGAGCGGCTTTCCGTCGAGTTCCACAAGTCCCTCCAGAATCAGGCGTTTCGCCTGCTCCCGACTGTGCGTATAACCGCCCGCGACCAGAAATACATCCGCCCGCATCGCGTTACCCGTGGTAGACCGGAATCAGGTGGAACAACAACGCCACCGCAACGCCGAGAATCGCGCCGCAGGCAACCTGCAGGGGCGTATGTCCAATCAGTTCCCGGAAGTGGTCCGGCAGTTGCGTTTTGTCCTTTTCGGTAAAGACCCGCCCCAAAAGGGTGTTCAGCGCCTGCGACTGCTTTCCGGTTTCCCGCCGTACACCGACCGCATCGGTAATCACCACAATGCACAAAAGGGCGCTGATTGCAAAACCGGGCGACGCAAATCCGTCTTTCACGGCAAACGCCGTGCAGAGCGCGCAGACCGACGCGGTATGTGAGGACGGCATTCCGCCCGTGCCGAACAGCATGGCGTGGATTGAAAATTTCCGTTGCCGGAAAACCCCGGTAAATATTTTGATAATCTGTGCCGTGAACCATGCGCCGATGGCACTGATAATCCAGTAATTCGTGAAAAAATCCCTGATAGCCTGTCCCATTATTTCTCCCTTTTCAAAAGCCATTCCGCCAAGGAAATCAGCACTTCCGAGGACGGATAACGACGAATCGCGCCGCATGCGTCGGCAGTCAGGCGCTCGGCATACAGTTGCGCCTCCTCTACCGTGCAGAACGACAGGAACGTGTTTTTGTGATGTGCCTCGTCCACATGGACGCGTTTGCCGAGGGTCGATTCGTCTCCCCTGCGGTCCAGAATGTCATCCACAATCTGGAATACCAGACCGATGTTCTCCGCGTAGCGCACAACATGCTCCATTGCGGGGTCATCCATCCGGGCCCCCGCCGCCAGAGCGCCCATGACCGAAGCGGCGCTGATGAGCGCCCCCGTTTTGAGCGATTGCAGACGGAAAATTTCATCCTGCGTCAGATTGCGTTTCTCCCCCTCAAGGTCCATAATCTGACCGCCAATCATGCCGTAACGTCCCGCGCATCCCGCAAGGTATGCCACCGCCATGGCGGAAATTTCCGCGCCCGCCGCGGTGTTGGTCGCCGCCGCCTCAAATGCGCCCGTGAGGAGTGCGTCTCCCGCGAGGACCGCCACGCCCTCGCCGAACACTTTGTGGTTTGTGGGCTTACCGCGCCGCAAATCGTCGTTGTCCATGCAGGGCAGGTCATCGTGAATCAGCGAATAGGTATGCACCATCTCCACCGCGCAGGCGAACGGCAGAGCCGCCGCTTCTTCGCCGCCGAACAGACGGCAGAATTCCAGCGTCAGAGTGGGACGGATGCGCTTGCCGCCCGCAAACAGGCTGTAGCGCTCCGCATCCAGAAGAACCTGCAAATCGGGGTCATCGGTGTAATAATCCCGCATCGCGTTTTCGGTCAGCGTCGCGTTGCGATGCAGAAGCAGTTCCAGAACTTCGGTTGTCATGCGTTCCCCTCCGTCCCGCTGTCGGGCACAAAATCGGTCAGCGTGAGTTTGCCGTCCTCCCGCAGTTGCAACATCTTCACGGTCTGCTCCGCCTCATCCAACCGCTTCGTGCATTCGCGGACCAAACCGATGCCCTCGCGGTAGAGTTTCAAAGATTCATCCAAATCCGCGTCTCCCGCATCGAGCGTTGCAACAATCTTTTCAATCCGCGCCATGCAATCCTCAAATTTCATCTGTTTTGTTGCCATTATCCTTTTCCTTTCGGTTCTCAGCCTCAACCCGCACCGCGAGCGTTCCGTCCGAAAGACGGACCCGCAGTCGGTCACCGACCTCTGCGTCGGTCGTTTTCGCAACGGTTTTCCCGTCCTTTGTCACCACCGCGTATCCGCGCGACAGCACGGTCAGCGGATTCAGCGCCTCCAGTGCCGAGCAGACCCGCGCAAGTTCCGCGCGTTTGCGTTCCTCGGACCGCTCCCGTGCGCGGTCCAACCGTTCCGCCCGCTCGTCCAACTTTTGGCGGAGCGGGTCGAGAAGCGCCTCCGGATTTCCGAGTGCCCGGGACGCGGCAAGCCGTTTCAGCATTCCGCGCTCATAATCGATGCGTTCCTCCATCCGACGTGTCAGGCGCGCCGTCAGATGCCCGAGCGTATTGTTCAGTTCTCTGCGGTCGGGGACCGCCATTTCCGCCGCTCCCGACGGAGTGGGTGCGCGACGGTCCGCGACGAAATCGCAGATGGTGAAGTCGCTCTCATGCCCGACCGCCGAAATGACCGGTACGCGACTGTCGGCAATCGTGCGCGCCAGAGTTTCGTCATTGAATGCCCACAGGTCCTCCGCCGAGCCGCCGCCCCGCCCGATGATAATCACGTCGGCAAGGTCGTAGGCGTTGAAAAAGAGAATGCCTGACGACAACTGTTCGGCGGCGCCCTCTCCCTGCACCTGCGCGGGGTAAAGAATCATCTCGGCACAGGGAAAGCGCCGACCGAGAATCCGGCGGATGTCCTGCACCGCCGCCCCCGTGGGAGACGTGATGACCCCCACCCGCTCCGGCATTACGGGAAGCGGCTTTTTGCGTTCCGCATCGAACAGTCCCTCGTCGCGCAGTTTCCGCTTCAGTTGTTCAAACTGCATGGCAAGACTGCCCGCACCGTCCGGAATCAGTTCGTCCGCATAGATTTGGTACTGTCCGCCTGCGGAATAGACGGTTACCCGACCGCCCGCAATGACCCGCATTCCGTCGGTCGGTCTGAACGGAACCGCCGAAAAACGGGAACGGAACATCACGCCGCGCACCTGCGCGTCCGCGTCTTTGAGCGTAAAATAGAAATGCCCCGAGCGCGGAACGGTGCAGTTTGACAGTTCCCCGCGCACGAACACGTTCGCGAGAATCGGGTCACCGTCCATCTGCATCCGCAGGTATTCGTTCAGTTCCGCAACCGTCAGCGGCTCTTTTGCGCTCATTCCCATGTGTTGAATCCTCCCATCGCACTCCGCCGCGTCAGAAGAGCCACACCCGCGGCATTGTCCGCCGAAAATTCGGGAGCGGCAAAACAGGTCCCCGCCCGCCGCGCAAGCACCGATTGCAGATAGCGGTTGCTCATCACGCCGCCCGCGTAAACAATCGGAATTTCCGGGAACCGTGCATCCAGAGCCGCTGTCAGCCCCTCCAGCGTTTTCGCGCAGAACCGCAGGACATACGCCGAAACCAATGCGCGGTCGCCCGTCTCTTCCCAAAGTTTCCGCGCCTGATTCTCCAGACCCGAAAAGTGACAAAAGCCGTCCGCTTTTACACACACACGCGGTGTGGGGACGCTTCCCTCATAGGTAGCGGCAACCGCTTCCAATTCTTTCCCGCAGGGAAAGCCCATGCCCATCATCACGCCTGCGCGGTCGATTGCCTGCCCCGCGTGCAGGTCGCGCGAACCGCCGACAATCTCTGCGTCAAACCCATCCGCGCGCGGGTGGACGAGCAGGACCTCGGTGGTCCCGCCCGACACGTGAAACGCCGCAAAGCGTTCCGCCGCCAGCAGATTCTCCGCTCCCGCCGAGTGGAGCGCCGCCATGATATGTCCCTCCTGATGTGCGAAGCGCAACACGGGCGCGTCGATTGCCGCCGCGAACGCTTCCGCCACCATAATGCCCGAGAGAAAACAGGGCATATACGACCCCTCGGCGCGGCGGGGACTGACCGAACAGCCAACCGCACGCACCGTCCGTCCACTGACCGTCTCCCGCACCCGCTCAAGCAGGTCGGGCAGGTTGCGGACATGGAAGAACACCGCGTCGCTCTGCCGCAATCCTCTCTCCCCCTCACGCACGGGCAACAGAGTCCGCGCATTCAGAAGCACTTCGCCGTCCCCGTCGCAAACCGCCGTCGAGGTGGTGTAGTTACTGGTATCGAACCCGACAAAGAGCGGTCCGCTCATTCTGCCGCACCCTCTCCGCCATCGGACACCTTTTCTTCCAATTCGTTTTTCACGCCGTTGAGGACCCCGTTGACAAAGGCTTTTGCCTTCGGGTCATCAAACCGCTTGTCCAACTCAATCGCCTCGTTGAGCGCCACCACGACCGGAACGTCACGCCCCCATTTCATCTCGTATACGCACAGGCGAAGAATGTTCCGCGAAACCGGCGCAATCCGGTCGGTTCTCCAGCCGTTTGCGTGGCGGGCAATGAGTGCGTCAAGTTCCTCCAGATTTTTCCGCACTCCGAAATAGGTGTCGCGGATGTAGCGGTCGTCCTCAAAATCGCGGTCCTCCATCGCGAGGCGGTAAATTTCCTCGGGAGACATCTCTCCGTGAAATTCGGTCTCAAACAGGAGGCGGAATACCTCCTCGCGTGCGTCGCGCCGTTTCATTGCTGCCATGTTGGAATAATCCTTTCCTTGCGGACACCGCGCAGTCAGCCACAGTATCCCAGTATATAGTATACTTTATATTATACAGCAAAAATAAGAAAAGTCAACAGCAAAACTGCATAAAAATCATTTTTATGCACTTTTTTTACGCAATAGACTGTAGACCAAAGGCACCTCGTAAAAAAAGAGCAAAAATCTTTAGCCGCTTTTTCTTTGACCATGTAGGCGCAAAGAGAAAAGCAAGTTTCGCTCCGCGAAACGGCAAAAAGAAAGCGCCGAAAAAAGAATTTCGCCGTCTGCGGACGGCGACGAGGACTCCGCGTCCTCGTCCGCGCCGCCTTTTGAAAAAGGCGGGCGAAAACTTTCACCACTTTGGCGAAATTCGTTTGTTTTCTCCAAGGCAGGCGCATAAAAATCATTTTTTATGCAATTTTTTCGTTTTCGGTGTTCTGCTTTGTAAATTTTTTGCCAAACCTCTTGCAAAGTCACCGAATGTATAGTATCATGTTACGGTGGGAATCTTATTTTTCGGGAGCCGACTGTTATGAAACAACTCATCAAACGAATTTTTTCGGGGACCTGTCTGTGGTTTACCCTGCTTGCCGTCGGGCTGATGCTCATCCGGCTGATTGCCGACGGAAACGGCGACGGCATCATTGAAATCCCCCGCTTTCTCCTGCTTCTGCCCTGCGGATTGTTTCTCGCGGCGGCGGGAACCGTTTACCGCCACACCGCACTTGCGGCGTGGGTGCGGCTCCTCTTTCACTATCTTTTATCCATGCTCGCGTTTTTCCTCTTTCTCTGGCTACCCGCAGGCGGACACACGGCGGTGAAGAATCTGCTTGCAATCGTCTTTTTCTCGCTGATTTACGTTGCGGTTTTCGCGGTTGTCCTGCTGACGCGCAAGCGCATTCGCGGCATTCGGGAGGAGGACTGACGCACCATCGGTGGCGTTATGAAAAAACTGTACTGCACCATTCTTTTGCTCGGATTGCTTCTTTCCGCAGGCGCGTTCCCGCTCGCGGCGGACTCGGACAATCCGCTCTCTCACATGACGTTCTTCGGAGAGTCGACCACCTCCCATCTCGCCCTGCGCGGCGGGATTGACCCGATTCGGGTCTGGTCAAACGCTTCGGGTACCATGCGGTTGGATTCCGGCATTCTCTCGCGCACGGTCACCGACCATGCAACGGGAAAGAACGCAACGCCTGCGGAAATGGCGGCGGCTTACCGTCCCGAAATTCTGGTCCTGTCGTTCGGACTCAACGGAATTCTCTCAACATCCGAGCGCCCCGACCCGTTTTTCCGTTCCTATCGCAAACTGATTGACGCAATCCGCGCGGCGTCCCCCGAAACGCGCATCGTCATCCAGTCCGTCGCACCCGTTGCCGACGCGGCGCACCAGTGCGATTGGAAATTCTCGGTCCCGCCGGCGGAAATTAACCGCCGCCTTTCGGAACTGAACAGCCGCCTGCGCGATTTCTGCTCCTCCGCTCCTGACCTGACTTTTGCCGACACCGCCGCAGTGCTGACCGATACCGCAGGCTTTCTGCGTGCCGATTTCACGACCGACGGCATCCATCTGACCGTCTCGGCATACGCGGCGCTTCTCGATGCCCTGCGGCAAGCCGTGAACGCATAAAAACAAAGAGAATGGGTACACTGACAGTACAGTGTACCCGTTTTTCGGAGGTTTTTATGAAACGAAAATTTCTGCTTCTTTTCGTGCTTTTCGCCCTGTTTTTGACGGGATGCGGGAAGCCGACCCCGCGCAATTATCTGAACGACCTTTCCGCCGCCGAACTTGCGGACCTCGCGGATGACGCTCTGTCGGAGGACTTCCGCACAGCCGATGCCGACTATCTGACCGACTACGTCACACTTCCGCAGGCAGGCTATTCCCTGTCCGTCCGCATTGCAACGGGCGGCGACCGCATCGACGAATACGGCATTCTGCATTCGGACATCGGCACCGAGGAAGCCGCCCGCCTCCTGCGTGACTATCTCGCCCGCTCCTATGAGCAGAACCGCACGTTCTACGATTCCTATATCCCAGCCGAGACCCCGAAGTTGCGCGATGCGGAAGTCCGCGTCTATGGCGATTATGTGGTTTATGCCATTCTCTCTCCGGAGGAGAAAAACACGTTCTTCAATCGTGTGGAAACGTGCCTGACAAATTCCTGACCGGAATCAGGCAAATCGAAATCCCCACAGAAAAAGGAATTGCGCACATCAGGCGCAGTTTCTTTTTTTATCCGAGCATTCACAGTAAACGGTATAACATTACAAGTTAACTATACAATATAGTTATAAAAAACGGTACAATAGATACAAAAGGACAGGAGGGCACTATGAATACAAACGAACGTCTGAACCAATTGCTCAAAGAAAGCGGCATGACGACCTATCGCCTTGCCATCCGCAGCGGTCTTTCGGAATCCACAATTACGAATATCTTCAGGCGGAACACAGTCCCGTCCATTCCGACTTTGGAAGCGATTTGCGGCGCATTCGGCATCACGCTTGCCCAGTTCTTTGCCGAGGGGACGCTCGTGGAAATGACCCCCGACCTCAAGGAACTGTTCGACAGTTGGGTCAACCTCACCCCGACGCAGAAAAAAGCCGCCCTGCAGGTCCTGCGGGCAATGAATCAATAAAAAGAACCCGTTAAAAAGAACCCGTTCCCGTCGGAATCCCGACGGAAACGGGTATTTTTTACGCTCTCCCAACCATCCGCAGATAGTCGTCGTAGGACAACAACACCCGCAGGGCGGCGAGAAAAGCGTTCGGGGTCATGCCTGCGGGCAGTCCCAAGCGCTCCGCAAAGGCGTCCCGCCGTGCGGTGCTGTCGGGGCATCCCGTCAGACCGTCCTCAAACAGGTCCGCCTTGCAAAGCGGATTTTCTGCGGCGCGCAGGACCGCCCCCGCGTCCGCATAGGGCGCGAGCAGGTCGTACAGCAACGACTGTTCCATTCCCTCCACGCCGAGGGTCCCCTCTGCCGACGGGTGCTGTTTGCGCCGCTCGGTCCCCGTAATCTTCGGAATGTACAGTTGAATCAACCGTCCCGCAGGCAGACAGGAGGTCAGGTGCGAACGAATCAGTTTTCCCGCGCCGTCGCTGTCCGTCAGCAGAATCAGCGGCGTTTTCTGCGCAAGCGCACGGAACAGTTGCGTTTTCTCACGCCGATTGAACAAGCCGAAGCCGTCTGTTGTGAGAATCTGCCCCTCCATCACGCATTCCAGACGCAGTTTGTCGTATTTTCCCTCCACAATGACGGGAAAGGGAATTTTCAGCCGTTCGCGGGGCATCATTTCGTCAGCCCGAAGTAGAGCAGGACCAGTGCGCCGAGCGCAATGCGGTAGTAGCCGAACGCCGAAAAACTATGGCGCTTGACAAAGTCCATGAGGAACCGGATGACCACCATCGACACGGCAAACGACACCGCGCAACCGATGGCAAGCACGCCCCATGCCGCGGCGGGCAGGCTTGTGCCGCTCTCCGAGAGATAGGACGCGAACCCCAGAATCTTGATGCCGCTCGCCCCCACCATCACGGGAATCGCCATGAAGAACGAAAACTCTGCGGCGGCGGTACGGGACAGTCCCAGAAGCATTGCGCCGAGGATGGTAGACCCCGAGCGCGAGGTCCCCGGGATAATCGACAGCATCTGGAACAGACCAATGTAAAGTGCGGTCCGGTAATCCAACTCCGCCGTGCTGTGAATCCGCGCGGAATCGGGTTTTCTCAACTTTTCAATCAGGATGAACGCAACGCCGTAAACAATCAGCGCGATTGCAACGACAACCGCATTGTAAAGCCAACCGTCAATGCTCTTTCCGCTGATTTTTTCGAGAATCTTATCCCCGACGACGCCGACCACTCCCGCAGGAATACACCCGATGACCACTTTGAGCCAGAGCGACCACGTCTGCTTCTTTTCAATCGCGCTCTTGCGGCTTCCAAAGGGCCACAGGCGGTTCCAGAACAGGATGACCACCGCAAGGATTGCGCCAAGTTGAATGACCACCTCAAACATTTCCCAGAACTCCGCCGCCAGTTCCACATTATCGGTAAAGCGGAACGGAAGCCACTCGTTCAGAAGAATCAGATGCCCCGTGGAACTGATGGGCAACCACTCGGTAATGCCCTCCACAATGCCGTAAAGCAGGGCTTTCAAAAATTCGATTATCATATCCGGCTACAGTCTCCTTTCAGACGGTCTTTTGCGCGCACTTCAAGCCCCCGTCCCTCGGCGGCACGCAGAATGTCACCCTCTCGGACCGGAAACGGGACCCGACACCAATAAATCATGGACGGGTGCGGCGTGGACTCCAACGTCTCCCCCTCCGGTCCGTACAGCTCCCGCACCGTGAACGCCCGCCCGACCTCACTCGGGGAAATCAGTTCCGCGCCGTCACCGACCGACAGTTTGTTGCGTTGGATAAAGCGGTACAGCCTGCCTCCCGCCGTTTCCGCGGGAATGCCCGCCGCGGCAAGGGCGGCAAGTTCTTCTTCATGATATTCGGTGGCGGTCGAGAAATATGCCTTTTCACGGATATACCCGCAGGTAGAGAC
>CAZVYZ010000037.1:0-17210 GCA_964630695.1 uncultured Ruminococcus sp. | reverse complement strand
TAACAAACACCTACCGAAATGCCTGCGGTATTCCGTCGAACCCCGCAGGGGCGCCCGCAGGCGGAATCTCGGCACCCACGTATGGTAACATATAGTAGTCAGCAAGTATCTTCCAACCGAAACGGAACGACCCGCGTGTCGTTCCGCGCCGGTCAAAACGTAACATTCATCTGATGATAGGAATAAATTCCACCCCACCAACCGAGTGCGATAGCCGCACTTTCAAACAATCCCGTACCTCCCCAAACGACAAAAACTTCCCCCACGACCCCGCCACTTAAAAAGCAAATCAAATTCTTGCTTTTCAAATGGCGGGGTCGTGGGGGAAGTTCTCGGGAGGAGAGGGAGGTTTGGAGGGAGGGGACCCCCTCTTTCAAGAGGGGGTCCCCTCCCTCCAAGGTCTTCTTCCCCCTCCAAGGTCTTTCCTCTCTCTCATTTCCCCGCACGCATAGCGTTCAGGATGGCGATGACGGCAACACCGACGTCAGCGAAAGTCGCCGCCCACATGCCAACCAGATTGAATACACTCAGCGCCATGAAACCGAGTTTGACAACAAGCGCAAGCGTGATGTTTTCCCAAACGATAACGCGCGTCTTGCGGGCAATCTTCACTGCCTTTGCAATCCCGCGCGGGTCGTCGTCCATCAGAACCACGTCCGCCGCTTCGATTGCCGCATCGGAGCCGAGCGCACCCATCGCAATGCCGACGTCCGCCCGTGCCAGAACCGGTGCGTCGTTTACGCCGTCGCCCACAAATGCAAGCGTTCCTGCAGTCTTTTCCGAAAGCATCTTGCCGACCAAGTCCGCCTTGTCCGCAGGGAGCAACTCCGCATGACATTCGTCAAGCGCCAACTTTTTCGCCACATCCTCCGCAACCTCGCGGCGGTCGCCCGAGAGCATTACCAAGCGACCCACACCGTTTTTGCGCAATTCCGCCAAGGCTTCGGCACTTTCGGACTTGATGACGTCCGCAATCAGGACCGAACCCGCAAAGCGCCCGTCGCGGGCAACCAGAATTACCGTCCCAAGTCCCGCGGGGAGCGTGTAGTCCACGCCCTCTTTTTCCATCAGACGGCGGTTGCCGACCAGAACCGTGTGACCGTCCACCGTTGCGCGGACGCCGTAGCCCGCAATTTCCTCCACGTCGGTTGCCGCAGGCAGATTGTCGCCCGCCGCTTCGCACAGAGATTGCGCAATCGGATGATTGGAATACTGTTCTGCCGCCGCCGCCAAACACAGCAGGCGGTCCTTTTCCATGTCCTCGGCGTGTACCTCAGTAACGGCGAAACAACCTTTGGTCAGCGTGCCGGTCTTGTCAAAGACCGCAGTCGAGAGTGCCGCGAGCGCCTCCAGATGGTTCGCGCCTTTAATCAGCACGCCCCGCTTGGACGCCGCACCCAACCCGCCGAAATAGGAAAGCGGAACCGAAATGACCAACGCGCAGGGGCAGGACACGACCAGAAAAATCAGTGCCGAGTAGACCCAACGGTGCCAGTCGCCCGTGATGAGCGAGGGAATCAGCGCAAGGAGCGTCGCGCCGACAACAACGGCAGGCGTGTAGATGCGCGCGAATTTCGTGATGGCGTTCTCGGTCTTGGACTTCACCATTTCGGAGTTTTCGACCAACTCCAGAATCTTGGAGACGGTCGATTCGCCGAACGGCTTTTCCACCTTGATGCGCAGCAGTCCGCTGACGTTGACGCAACCGCTGATGACCTCGTCACCCGTCCTGACCTCGCGGAGCGCCGATTCACCCGTGAGCGACACCGTGTTCAGTTCGGAGTTGCCCTCCAGAACATTGCCGTCGAGCGGAATCTTTTCTCCGGGGCGCACCACAATGACCTCGCCGACCTGTACTTCGTCGGGGGAGAGCGTCACCTCCGCGCCGTCGCGTTCCACGGTCGCCGTGTCGGGGCGGATGTCCATCAGAGCGGCGATGGACTTGCGGCTTCTGCCCACCGCAATGCTCTGGAACAACTCGCCGACCTGATAGAAGAGCATGACGAAAACCGCTTCGGGGTATTCGCCGATGATGAACGCGCCGATGGTTGCAATCATCATCAGAAAATGCTCGTCAAGCAACTGACCGTGTCCCACGTTGAGAACCGCCGCCCGAAGCACGTCCCAGCCCACCAAAAGGTAGGGGACGAGAAAAACCGGCACGGCGATGTACCACGTCCCCTCTGGCAGAACGCCCGTTTTGGCGAGAATCACGGCAACGAGGAGCAGAACCCCCGCGCCGAGAATGCGGAGCAGATGGTTGGTCTGTTTCCGCGTCAGACCGAACAGTTTCAGTTTCATCTTACAGTACCATCGTGCAGTCGGGGTCCACGCGGTGGACCAACGCCGCAACTTCTTTCACAATTTCGTCAAATTTGTCGTCGTCCGCTTCCAGAACCAATTTCTGAGCGAAGAAACTGACCGTGGCATCTTTTACGCCGTCAATTTTCTTGACGTTCTTTTCGATTTTTGCGGCGCAGTTTGCGCAGTCGAGCCCTTCGAGTTTGAAATTCTTTTTCATGGTAATTTTCTCCTTTGAGTTTAGATTGAATTTTGTTTTTACTATTGATTCTGTGTCATTTCTCGGAAAGATGCTCCATTCCCTGTGCGAGAATGGAATGAACGTGTTCGTCGTCAAGCGAATAGAACACGCTTTTCCCGGACTTGCGGTACTTGACGAGCCGCGACTGCTTCAGAATCCGCAACTGATGCGAAATTGCCGAAACGGTCATGCCGCAGAGTTCGGCGATGTCGCAAACGCAAAGTTCGGTTTCGTAGAGGACGTAAAGAATGCGCAGGCGCGTGCTGTCACCGAAGATTTTGTAAAGGTCGGCAAGCGCAAACAGGCTGTCCTCGTCCGGCATGGCACCCGCGGCAACGTTCATGCGGTCGGGGTGCGTTTCGTGAGCGGAACAACTCGGTATCTTGTTCATGGATTCCTCTTTTCAACACTTGAATAACTGTTCAATTGTTATTATAACAGATTCCTCCTTGTTTGTCAAGAGGGTTCTTCAAGAAAATCAAAATTTTTTTCGGCTTCTCGGCTTTCCGCCCTTTTTGCGGGAACCCATTGACAAATCCGCAAAATTTCGGTATAATAATGGAAAGAAACGTCGCGCAATCGGAACGGTACAAGTGCGCGGTCGTAATTTTCATCGGAAACGGGGGACTCCATGACCTACCAAGGCTTCGGCATCGTAACCAAAAGCAACGGCGGACTTTTCACGGTCCTGCTTTATCCCGTCGGGGAGCGGCTTTTTCCGCAGGGGAGAGTGCCGCAACCGCTTGACGGGCTTGCAATTCCGACCCGTGCGCGCGGCAATCTGCGGCGGCGCGGCGCCCTGCTCGTCGGGGACCGCGTGCAGGTGGGCTATACCGACGAGGCGTTCCGCAGAGGTGCGGACGGCGGTATCACGCTGACCGAGGACGGCGGAGGCGCAACCGTGGAGGAGATTCTGCCGCGTTCTTCGGCGCTTATCCGCCCGCCGATGGCAAACCTCGGGGTCCTGTTCGTAACGGTCGCGGCGGCAGACCCCATGCCGGACCTCTTCACGCTGGACAAGTTGATTGCCATTGCCGAACACAACGGAATCGAGCCGGTCATCGTGATTACCAAGACCGACCGCAGTGCGGGCGGTGCCGCCGACCTCGCGGATGTTTACCGCCTTGCGGGGTATGCGGTTTTCGCGGTCAACAGCCTGACGGGGGAGGGTGTTGATGCGGTGCGTGTGTGGATAAACGCCAATCTCGGCAATCGGATTGCGGCATTTTCGGGCGCGTCCGGCGTGGGAAAATCCACGCTTCTGAATTGCCTGTTCCCCGATTTGGGGCTTGAGACGGGCGACCTCAGCGGACGGATCATGCGCGGAAAAAACACCACCCGCGCGGTGGAACTGTATCGGATGGGGGACGGATTCCTGGCGGACACCCCGGGCTTTACCATGTTGGATTTTGACCGGTTCGATTTCTTCGGACTGGACGAACTGCTGCCCACGTTCCGCGAGTTTGCGCCCTACGTCGGGCAATGCCGCTATCGCAAGTGTACGCACACGAAAGAGGACGGCTGTGCAATTCTCGCCGCAGTCGCGGACGGAAAGATTGCGCCCTCGCGCCACCGCAGTTACGTTGCGTTGCGGGCGGTTTTGCGGGAAAAGCAAAAACGGTCCGACAAAGAGAAATAAGCGGAACGGACGGGTCCGGAAAAGCCGTTTCCATGCAGAGCAAATCAAAGGGCTTGCAACCCTGCGAATCTTTGTTACATTTGCCTCTTGTCGGGCAGGCGAAGATGTGGTATAATATGGGAAAAGAAAAAATGCTGAAAAGGAGACAACCATGGAACTTTGGAAAAAACTGTCCAAGCGATATTTCATTGACGCGATGGGTGCAATGGCATTCGGTCTGTTCGCGTCTCTGCTGATTGGGACCATTTTCAACGCGCTCGGGATGATTCCCGGGCTGTCGGTCCTCGGTAAGATTGGAGCGGACGCGGCAAAGGTTGCTGGACCCGCAATGGCGGTTTCCATCGCCGTATCGCTCAAAGCGGCGCCCCTTGTGGTCTATTCTTCCGCGCTTGTCGGTTGGCTTGCCAACACCAATGGCGGCGCGGGCGGACCGCTTGCCGTTCTCATCATCACCATCATTGCCTGCGAGGTCGGAATGCTGGTCTCCAAAAAGACCAAGGTTGACATTCTCGTTACCCCGTTCGTTACCATTCTGGTCGGCGGTCTGATTTCCATCTACTGTGCGCCGTTTATCGGCAAGGCGGTCGGTGTGGTGAGCGCGGGCATCTCCTTTGCGATGACCTGCCAACCGTTTGTAATGGGCGTTCTCGTGTCGGCACTGGTCGGAATCGCGCTGACGCTCCCCATCAGCAGTGCGGCAATCTGTGCGGCACTCGGGCTTTCGGGAATCGTCTCGGGCGACGAGGGACTCGCGTTGGCGGGCGGCGCGGCGGTTGCGGGCTGTTGCGCGCAAATGGTCGGCTTTGCCGTCATGAGTTTCCGCGAAAACCGTTGGGGCGGGCTTGTTTCGCAGGGGCTTGGGACCAGTATGCTCCAGATGCCCAACATTGTACACAACCCGCGCATCTGGATTCCGCCCACGCTTGCGTCCATGATAACCGGACCTTTGGCAAGTTGCGTATTCCGGATGCGGATGTACGGCGCCGCAATCAATTCGGGCATGGGGACCTGCGGAATGCTCGGACCGGTCGGAATCATTCTCGGCTGGCTCGACCCCGCGTATCCCGACCCCGTTACCGCAAAGGACTGGGTGGGGCTTGTGCTGATTTGCTTCGTGCTTCCGGCGGTTCTTTCAACCGCGTTCTGCCTGCTTCTGCGGCGCGTGGGCTGGATTCGCGAGGGAGATATGAAACTGCCGGAGTGATGCACGCGTAGTTTCGCACCAACCACAGGAGGAAGAAAGGCATGAAAAACGTATACCGTGACGGAAAGCGGTCGCCGGAGTTGACGCTGAAAACCTATCTGCGCGACGGCGAGAGCGTCCTGTGGACGGGGACGCCGTATGAAAAGGCTCCCTACCGCCCACCGCTGATTCCGGTTCTGGGCGTCGGGTTCTGGCTCTGCTTTGTCGTGGTCTGGACGGTCCTTGCCACCCGAATGGGCGGGCTGTTCGGGCTTGCGGGGATTCCTTTCTTTCTGGTCGGCGGCGTGATGCTCTGGTATCTCACCGCGGGAATCGCGCAGAGGGGAAAGACCACGCTTTATGCCGTGACCGAGGACCGCGCGCTGGTTCTGTACGATACCCCGCACGGGACCGACTGCATGGAGTTTGCGTTCTCGCGCCTTTCGGGTGTCATGCTCCGCCACGTCCGGAACGGTTCGGGAACGGTCGAACTGGTTTCTCCCGAGTCGATGTACCTGCACAGCATGAACTACGGCGCAGGACGGCGGATGCGGTTTGCGGGCGGAACCTTTGAAATGATTGCCGACCCCGAGCGGGTCTACCGTCTGATTTCCGAGCGTATTTCGGGGGGCGTAAAAAAGCCGGATATTCCTGTGTGAAGCCGGTTTGAAATCTGTTGCGGGACTGTAAAAAAACAGAAATGTTGTGCTTTTCCCCTTGCCAAACCGCGTAGAATATGCTATAATGGTAGCATAACAACGGAAAACCCGTTGGAAAGGAGAAAGATTATGAAACTCAGATTTTTATCGTTTGTCCTTTGTCTCTGCCTGCTTGTCGGCATGGCGCTCCCGCTTGCTTCCTGCAAAAAGAGCGAACCGACCCCGCCGGAGGGGACCTACACCCGCATGACCGTGGACATTAACCCGAGCGTGGAATTCATGGTCGACGACCAAAACAAGGTGGTATCGGTCACCGCGCTGAACGACGACGGCAGCATTCTCATTGCGGGCGAAGTCGAAGCCTTTGTCGGGAAAACACCCGAGGAAGCGACCCAACTGGTCATCAGCCTTGCAACCGACACGGGTTACCTTGTAAAAGGTGAGATTCACGCGGAGAATACCGAAGAGAGCCAGAAAGTGGAGATTTCGGTCTCGGGTGACTCGGACTACGCCAAAGAGTTGGCGAAGAATGTGAAGTCGGACGTTGAGAAGTACCTCAAAGACAACAAGATTACCGCAGAAGTGGCATCCGTCAAGGCAAAGACCTTGGAGGAGATGCGCAAGGCGGTGGTCGCGGACGGCCTGTTTACCGAGGGCGAGGTCGCGGACATGACCGAGGAACAACTTTACAAGGCGCTGGCGGCAGGTCGGATTCAGACTGCCGAACTTCTGACCGCCGAGATGCGCGAGGCTTACTACCGCGCAAGAGATTACAAGGTTTCGTTTGCGGAAAAGCAGGCGACGGCGGACATCATCAGCGGCATGGGGGAGACTTACAAAGCCGTGATGACGCTTTATTCCACCGCCTTGGATACATACAGCAAGTCGATTGAAGCGTTGGATGAATTGCGTTACTCCCTGCTCGTGGACCCCGAGTCGACCTATCAGAAAGCGCTCGTCAGTCTGCGTGACGCGAAAGCGGACCTGTTGAAAGAGAAGAAACTGGTCCTGACCGTCAAGGACGGCGACGAGAACTACGCCGAGGTGACCGCTTCGTTCAAACTGAGCGAGGAAGCCTACGACAGAGCGCTGAAAGCGGTTACAGACGCAGGAGACGCCGCGAACAAGGCAATGGAAAGCGCGATTGCGGCTCTGCGCGAAGTGGAAACGAAACTCAAGGGGGTTGAGAAAACGCTTCTTGAAAATGCAGACGTTTCCGCCAAACTGAAAGAGGAAGCAAAGCGGCTGGAGGATGCGGTCAACGACGCAAAAGATGACTTCTTTGCGGAATTCGAGAAAGCGCACAAGGATGACATCCAAAAGGCGGAGGACGACCTGAAAGCCAAGAAGCAGGAACTGATTGCTGCGGCAAAAGGGAATTGACCGATTGACCTGCGCGGAAAGAAACGAAACGGTGGCGGCGGTTTTGCAATGCAAAACCGCCGCCACCGTCTGTATGGATGGATTTTATGCTTTCTTGAAGATTTCCTGTGCTTTGGAAGTACCGAGGAAGAGGCAATTGCCGTTGATTCTGCCGTCCTCTTTTGCCTTGTCGTATGCCGAGGTATCGTCCTTGCCGTCCTTTTCCACGGTCAGGAAAGATTTCACGTCGCCCGAACCCGGGAATTTGATAATCAAGCCGGCTTTCGTAAGGTCCTTGAAAACGAAGATGACCTCATAGTTCGCAAGGTCTTTGACTTGTTCATCGGTCAGACCCGCATCTTTCAGGATTCCTTTGATTGTTTCGCTGTCGTTCAGTTTTTCGGTGCTGACGGATTCAACGGTGTACTCCTCTTTTTCAAAGGCTTTCTTGACAGCCGAGGACTTGTCGCAACTGACGAGAGCCAGAAGCATGACGAGCGCGAGAGAAAGGGCGAGAACGGACTTCAGAATGTTTTTCATGGTTTTACTCCTTTTTTTCAAAGCGGTCAGTGCCGCGTGATGTATTTGTATTATATCGCAGTTTTGCGGAAAAGTCAACAGATAAACGAAAAAAAATCAAATTCTCCCGCCTTTTTACAGACCTTTCATATTCTTCATGCCGACGAAAAAATAAACCGAAAAAATATGATCTTTTTTTGTTTTATCTATTGCAAAAAGCGAAAGGATATGCTATAATATTCAGACAATGAGGAAACGGAAAGGATAAGATCATGCAAACAAAAGCCATGAACGCGAAATGCGACCTCACTACCGGCGCATTACTTCCGAAGATTATCCTTTTCACCCTCCCGCTGATTGCAACGGGCATTCTCCAGTTGCTGTTCAACACGGCGGACACCATCGTCGTGGGTCGTTGGGGCGGAGAGACGAAGGAAGCGAGAGAGGCGGCGCTTGCGGCGGTGGGTTCCTGCGGAGCGCTCATCAACCTCATCATCAATATGTTTTTCGGACTGTCGGTCGGCGCGGGCGTCTGCGTGGCACAGGAACTGGGCGCGCGGCAGTATCACGAGGTCAAAAAGACCGTTCACACCTCTGTCCTCGTCGCCGTGCTCTGCGGCGCGGTGGTATCCGTTATCGGCTTTGTCCTTGCGCGGCCGCTCCTGACCCTGATGGGAACAGAGCCTGCGGTGCTGGATGAGGCAGTTCCCTATATGCGCGCCTATTTCATCGGCGCGCCCGCAAACACGGTCTACAATTACTGCGCCGCCATTCTGCGGTCCTCCGGTGACACCACGCACCCGCTCGTTTTCCTGTCGGTTGCGGGCGTTGTCAATGTCGGGCTGAATCTTGTTATGGTCACGGTGTTCAGTCTCGGCGCGCTCGGCGTCGGAATCGCGACAGCCGCCGCGCAGTGGATTTCCTGCATTCTGATTCTGCGGCACATGATTCGCCTGAACGACCACTGCCACCTGAACCTGCGCGAGTTGAAGATTGACCCCGTGAAATTGAAAAAGGTGGTTGCCATCGGCATTCCCGCGGGCTTGCAGGGCATGGTGTTTTCCACCTCCAATGTCCTGATCCAGTCCTCGGTCAACAGCTTCGGGCAAGCCACCGTTGCGGCAAAGACCGCGGCGAGCAGTCTGACCGACTACATCTACATTGCGCAAAACTCCCTTTACCATGCGGCGCTGACCTTTGTCGGGCAGAATGCGGGCGCGCAGAATTATCGCCGCGTGCGGTACAGCATTTTCTGCTGTATGGGAACGGTTACGGTTCTCGGGCTTGTTCTCGGCGGACTGGTCATCCTGTTCGGTGAACCGCTTCTCTCCATTTACGCGCCGGGGAACGAATCGGTCATTGAAATCGGTATGATTCCCGTGCGCATCCTCTCGGCAACCTATTTCACCTGCGGGCTGATGGAGGTCGGCAGCGGTGTTCTGCGCGGGCTGGGGAAGTCGTTCCGCGCGATGATTATTTCGCTGGTCGGTTCCTGCGTGACCAGAATCATCTGGATTTACACGGTCTTTGCCGCCGACCACACATTGGAAGTCCTCTATGCCTGCTATCCGCTGTCGTGGGTCCTCACGGCTGCCACGCACTTCACGATGGCATTTATCGTTCTGCATAATCTTGAAAAACAAGGACGTTCCGGTCCTATGACCGATGTCAATACAACTTTGTTATCTGAGGAGGTAACCGAATGAAACGCACGACCGCATTTTCCCGCGCACTGTCCCTTTTGCTCTGCCTTTTGACCCTTGTTGGGCTTTTTGCCGCCTGCAAGAGTCCGTCCAAGCCGCCGGAGGGGACGCTCGCACCGTCCGTTGAAGATGACGTTACGACTGCCGCTAACACCCCCGAGGAGCGTGGCACAGGGGCGGTATCGTTTAACCTGACCGTGACCGACCTTGACGGAACGAAAAAAGAATTTATCGTCAGGACCGACAAGAAAAACGTTGCAGATGCGCTTGTGGAAGTCGGGCTTATCTCCGGTCAGGACAGTGAATACGGGCTTCTTGTCGATACTGTGGACGGTGTGAAAGCCGTATACAGCGAAGGCTCATGGTGGGCGTTTCTCGTGGATGGGAAGATGTCCGAGGTGGGCGCAAGCAGTGTTTCCGTCACCGAGGGGCTTCAGGTAGAGTGGAAAAGAACGAAAGCCGAATGATTGCGAAAAAGCCGAGGGATTTTGCCCTCGGCTTTTTCAGTATTCATAGTCTTCTTCGACCAGTGCGCCCTTGATGAGAAAGTCGTGGCGGTAGTAGTCAATCAGCCCCTCCTTGCGCATTCTGGAAAGTTCCGCGCAGAGCGCCGAGCGGTCCACGCCGAGGTAGTCCGCCAGTTCCTGACGGTCCATTTTGACCGAGAAGCGTTTGGATTTTGCCAGCCCCGACTGCTCGCTGAGGTACGACGACAGTTTCCGCCGCAGGGTACGTTGCGCCATATGGTACTGCTTGCGGATGAGCGCCATATTCTTTTTTGCAAGCAGGCGCAAAATGTTGAGATAGAGTTTTCGGTGGGAGACGCAGTCGTTCGTGCAGCCGTGCAGGATTTTGTCCGCGCGCATGAGCAGCAGTTCACTCGGCTCGGAGGCGGTGAGGAAGAAGTCCTCGGGTGCCGAGCCGATGAGTACGAGCGACAGACCGAACACCTCGCCCGCTTCCGCCCGCAGGAGCAGAAAGCGGTTGCCGAACGCGTCATAGCGCGTGGTGGAGAGGCTCCCCGAGAGGATGATGCCGAACGGCGACTCTTTCGGGTCGCGCAGTCCGACCGTTCCGCCTCTGTCCACGTGCACGGCGCGCGCGTCGGCGCAGGCGAGGATGCCCTCGACCTCCTCCTGTGTCAGGTCCTCAAACAGGGGGTTCTTCAATATTCGTTCGTCAAGTATCATATTTTCTCCTCCTGTGGTGGGGTTAAAGACCTTGGACTCTGTTCCGAACTAAAGACCTTGGGGCTTTGCCCCAAACCCTACTTAGGAAACTTTTGGAAAAGTTTCCTAAGGACTTTCAAAACTTTAACCAAGGGGGATTTTATCCCTATGTTTTTGTGGTACTGATTTTGTGTAGCCATTTATGCGCTACGAATTCCGGCTGCTCCGCGCCCAATCCCGTCCAGCGGGATTGGCAAGGCGGCTATCGCCGCTCGCTCCCGCTACCGGATAGAAAAAGTTCAGGTTAGTTGATGATTGGGGCGGAACGACACGCGGGTCGTTCCGCTTCGGTTGCAAGTTACTCGTTGACTTCCAAATCAGACGATACGTGGGTGAGCGGTTGCAAAACCTCAGGGTGTCATCTTCTGGCAAACGCCTGCGGCGTTCAGTCCCTCGCGGGGCATCGGCAGATGGGATTTTCGATGGATAATGGTATCAGGTTTCCTGTGTCCTTTTTTATTATACTGTATTTTCAGGAAATTGTCAAGAAAAAAACTTGCTTTTCGGCGCCGATTGTGATAAAATATAGAGAGAACGCAAAGCGAAAGGATATTTTGCATGAATTTATGGGATTCGCGGACCGTCCGACAGATTATGACGATGTTCGGGTTATCGTTCCGCAAGGAGTTCGGACAAAACTTTCTGACCGACCCCGAGGTGATTGACGCGATTGCCGATGCCTGCTACCCGACGGGGGACTGCACGGTTTTGGAAATCGGTCCCGGGATTGGGACCCTGACGCGCTCACTCGCGGCAAGATACAAAAAAGTCATTGCGCTTGAGATTGACCGCAGTCTGATTCCCGTCCTGCACTACACACTGGGGGATTGCCCGAACGTGGCCGTGGTAAACGAGGACGTCATGCAGACCGACCTTTCCGCTCTGCTTGCGGACGCGTTCGCGGCGGGACCCGTTGCGGTCTGCGCGAACCTGCCGTACTACATCACCACGCCGATTCTGATGAAACTGCTTGAAAGCCGTCTGCCGTTTGACGGCATCACGGTCATGGTGCAGGCGGAGGTTGCGGACCGTCTCTGCGCCGGAGCAGGGGAAAAGGCTTACGGCGCAATCACGGCGGTGCTGAATTACTATGCCCGCGCGGAGGAAATTCTGTTCGTCCCTGCGGACCGTTTCGTCCCCGCGCCGAAAGTCAATTCCAAGGTGATTCGGATTGCGCTTTGGCAGGAAAAGCCCTGCAAGCCGCAGGATGAGGCGCTTCTGTTCCGCACCGTGAAAGCGGCATTCGGTCAGCGGCGGAAAACGCTTGCGAACGCGTTGGCAACGGGCTACCCCGAACTGGGAAAGGAGCGTGTCGCGGCGATTCTCGCGGACATGGGACTGGCGGCGGACATCCGCGGCGAACGGCTTTCGATTGCGGATTTCACCGCGTTGTCGGACCGCATCGGCGAGGCGCTTGCAAAAGAAAAACCGGAAAACGGAGGAGGAAACGGGCATGATTGAAACGGCGAAACTTCGACTGTCCGGCTATGAGGACCGCCCTGCGGCGGATTTGCGGTTGGTAAACGGCAGGGTCTACGGCATTTACGACACGGGGGATGGCATGGCGGGCGCTCTGTTGCGCGCGCTTGCGGGAGCGGAACTTCCTGCGGACGGTTCGGTCCGCGTGGGGGGCTTTGACACCGTGACCGAGCCGGAAAAGGTGGGGCTTTGTCTGGGCTTCTGCTCCTCGGAGAGTGAATACTACGATACGATGACGGTCTGGGACCTGATGCGGTTCGTGTCGGGCATGCGGGGCGAAGAGGGGAGTCGCGGTGCGCGCGACGTCCATGCGATTCTGGACCGCTTGGACATTGACGACCTGCGCAACCGTCGGCTCGGCACGCTTGCTCCCGATGACCGCCGCCGTGCGGGTCTGGCGCAGGCGCTGATTGGAAATCCCGATATACTTTTCCTCGACAACCCGACCAAAAGTCTGAAGCCCGACGAGGCGCAGGCTTTGCGGGAGGAGATTGCCGCGCTTGCCGAGGACGGCAAAACGGTATATCTGGCAACCGACAACGCCGCCGAGGCGGAGGCGCTTTGCAATCGGTTCCTGTTCTGCGACGGGGAGGGGATTTCCGGACCCATGGACAAAGCCGAGTTGGCGGACGGGACCGAAACGCCGTCCCCTGCGCGGATGCTTTTTCTGAAAATGCTTGCAAAAGCGGACGGTATTGATGCGGGAGAGGAGGGGACGGAGCGGTGAGCAACATTTTTCGGCGTGAATTTCGCGGGCTGTTTACGGGTGCCGCGGGGTGGACGGTTCTGATTGCCCTTGTGTTTGGCGCGGGGATTTTGACCACGGTCAACAATTTTCTCTCGCTTTCGTCCGATGTGACGCGGATGTTCCCGATTCTCTGCGACGCACTGATTCTGCTGTGTCCGCTTCTTTCGGCGCATTCGGTGACCTACGACCGCGCCAAGCACAACACGGCGTGGCTTCACTCTCTGCCGCTTTCGCGCGGTGCGATTGTCTGCGGAAAGTATTTTGCCGCGCTCGCGCTTTTCGGAATCGCGGCGGTCTACTTTGCAATTTTCCCGCTTCTCATCGGCATTTGGGGGAAAGTCTCCTACGGCTCCGCATATGCCTCCCTGCTCGGGTGGTTCCTTATTGCGGCGGCGGCACTGGCGGTGTCGTTCCTGATTGCTTCGCGCACGTCGCGGCGGTGGCTTGCGGTCCTGCTCGGGGCGCTCGTCTGCGCGGTTCTGTATTTTCTCCCGCTTCTCGCGGCGCTGATTGCGGCGTTCCCGTGGGTCGGTATCCTCTTCTTCGCGTTGCTTGCCGCGGGGGCGGTCCTGCCGTCCGTGTTGCGCGACGTAAAAGCGGGCAAGGTGCCTTTGCGCGGGATTGCGGTGTTCGTGCCGGTCTGTGCGGCGGCAGTGCTGCTGTTTTTCCTTGCAAAGCGGTTTTACACGGCAATTCTGCCTGCGGTGTTGGATTACCTTTCGGTGTTCAGCCGGCTGGACGGCTTCCGCGACGGACATTTTGACCTGACGGGTGTGGTATATCTGCTTTCGGTTCCGGTTGTCTGTCTTGCGCTGACGGTGGTCCTGCCCGACCCGCGGCATGAAAAAGGAGGTGCGGCTCATGCGTAATCAGGCTGTTCGGAAAAAGCGGCTTCTTTTGCTTGTCACGCTTGCCGTGGTGCTTGCGGTGAACCTTGCGGCGGTGTTTTTGCCCTACCGCGCGGCGCATCCCGACGTTTCGGGAAACGGCATTTACACACTGACGAACGCTTCGCGGAGTCTGCTTGCTTCGGTGGAGCGCGACGTGAAGATTACCTACTTTGCCGCGGACCCGGACCCCGACATCCGCGCGTTTCTGGAACTGTACAAAACCGCGCGCGTGACGGTGGCGGTTTCGGAGCCGTCCACGGCGGACGAGGACCAGACAATCCGCATCTCCTGTGGGGATGACGCGCGCACGGTGGGTGTTTCGGACCTGTTTTATTACTCCGGCACGACCTATTCGCCCACATACGGTATGCTTACCGTTTCGCAGTACGCGCAGATTACGGCGGAAATTTCCTCGCTTTCGCCCTCGGACGAAGCCTATGAAGCCTTTACCTATTATTTCGGACCCGACGTGATACAGGCGCATTTCTGCGGAGAAGAGGTCATCACGTCGCTTTTGCGGAATCTGGTGGGCGGGCATCTGCGGACGCTTTGGGTACTGACCGGGGAGGTTGGAGACACGCCTGACTGGTATGTGATGCTCCGCCTGAAGATGCACGGTTTTGAGGCGCGTGCGGTTCCCGACTCCGACCCCTCGGCTCTTCCGGACGGCTCGCTTCTGTGGCTGACGCCGAAAGCGGACCTTGACGCGGACGGCGCGGCGGCGTTGGAGAATTTCCTCTCGCGCGGCGGGCGGCTGTTCCTGACGACGCTCTATTCGCAGTTGAAACTGCCGAACCTGATGGCGGTCCTTGCCGCCTACGGGCTGTCGGCACAGACCGATTCGGTCGGGATGGTCGGGGATTCGGTGAACTATGGGACGTCCTCGGTGTTATCCGCGATTTTCTCGCCGAAGCGGGCTGACCACGCAATCAACGAGACAGTCAGCAGTGGGATGATTATCAGTTACGCGCACGAGATTCGGCTTTCCGAGATTGACGGGGTGAACAACGCGACGCTGCTCAGGACTTCCTCCTCGGGACAATGCGTGGAGTCGGCAGGCGATGGGAAAAAGGAGACGGTCGCAAGCGGGACGTTCACGGTTGCGGCAACGGCGGTGCGGTCCTCGGATTCCTCCCGCGTTGCGTGGCTCGGCATGGCTTTGACGTCCGTTCTCGATTACAGCACGGATGATGCGGAAAGCGCCTATGCGGCGGCGATGCTTTCTTGGCTTGCGGAGGACGAGATGCGGTTTCCCGTCGGTGAGTCGCGGGTTCTTCCGTCCGCTCTTCTGAACACCTCTGTTGTCGTTTTCGTGGTTTGGATTGTGATTTTCGTTGTTCTGCTCCCGCTCTTCCTCCTCGCCGTTGCGCTCGTGCGGAGGTATATTCGGAGGAAGGGGTAAAAAGACCTTGGGGGTGAGGGAAAGACCTTGGAGGCGCAGGGAGACCCCTTGAAAGGGGTTCCCTACCCTCCAAACCTCCCTGACCCTCCGAGAACTTCCCCCACGACCCCGCCATTTACAAAGTAAAAATTGATTCGCTTGTTTAGGCGGCGGGGTCATGGGGGAAGTTTGGGTGTTTTGGGAGGTATGGATTTGTTGCAAAGTGCGGCTATCGCGCCCGATTGGTGGGTTGCAGTGAAAGAGTGTAAGCCTTGCGTGAGGGATATATTTCCGTCACCATAGGAATGTATCTTTCAACCGAAGCGGAACGACACATGGGTCGTTCCGCCCCAATCATCAACTAACTTGAACTTTTTCTATCCGGTAGCGGAGAGAGACGACAGTCGTGCCAATTCCGTTAACGGAATTGGTCTCGGAGCAGCCGGAATTCGTAGAGCGTAAACGGCTACACAAAATCCGCACCACATAAACAGAGGGGTAAAATCCCCCTTGGTTAAAGTTTTGAAAGTTCTTAGGAAACTTTTTCAAAAGTTTCCTAAGTAGGGTTTGGGGCAAAGCCCCAAGGTCTTAGGTTTCCGAGGTCTTTCAGAGGTCTTAGAGAGGTAATACGATGAATGAACAAAATCGCCGGCGATGCGGGACGGCAGTCAGCATCACGGGAATTGTTTTGAATATTTTACTGTTCGGCGGGAAATTTGCGGTCGGAGCGCTGTTCGGGTCGGTGGCAATCCGCGCGGACGCAATCAATAACCTGTCGGACGCAGGGTCGCAACTGATTTCGCTGATTTCGTTCCGCATTTCGGCAAAGCCTGCCGACCGTGAGCATCCGTTCGGACACGCGCGGATTGAGTACGTCGCGTCCATGACCGTCTCGTTCCTGATTCTGGTCATCGGCGTGGATTTGTTCAAGGAATCGGTGAAGAAAATCATCACGCCCGCGCCGCCCGAACGCACATGGATTGCGGTATTCGTATTGATTGGGTCCATGCTGGTAAAACTGTTTATGGCGTTTCTGAATCGGACGGTGGGGAGAAAAATCGACTCGCCCGTCATGCTGGCAACGGCGGCGGATTCGCTGTCCGACGTGCTGTCAACAGGGGCGGTCCTGATTTCGGTGCTCCTGCCGCTGCTGATTCCGTCGTTCACGTTCAACATCGACGCGTTTATGGGTGTTTTCGTTGCGGTGCTGATTCTTGTTGCGGGATGGAGACTGCTGATGGATGCAAAAAATGCGATTCTCGGCGGTCCGCCGCCGCTTGAAACGGTCACGCAAATCAACCGCATTCTTGCGGAGTACCCCGAAGTGCAGGGCGTTCACGATTTGGCGGTCCACAACTATGGTCCCGGGCATGTCATTGTGACGCTTCACGTGGAGGTGGACGGCAAAAAGGACGTTTTCGCGACGCATGACATGATAGACACGATTGAAAAGCGGCTTTGTCGGGAATGCGGAATTCAGGCAACGATTCACATGGACCCGATTGTGACCGACGACGCGGCGGTGAATGCGCTCCGCGACGTGGTTCTGGCGGAAGTCCGCGCGGTTGACCCGTCGCTGTCGATTCACGATTTCCGCTTCGTTGCGGGTCCGACGCACTCCAATCTGATTTTTGACGTGGTCGCGCCCTATGAGTGCGCTCTCTCAAACGAGGAGATTCGCCGCGCCGTTTCCTCCCGTCTGAGCCATCTCGACCCCTCCTACTTCAGCGTCATCACGGTGGACCGGGGGTAGGGAAGACCTTGGGGGGAGAGGAAAGACCTTGGAGGGTGGAGGAAGACCTTGGAGGCGCAGGGACCCCTCTTGAAAGAAGGGGTCCCTACCCTCCAAACCTCCCTGACCCTCCGAGAACTTCCC
>CAZVYZ010000036.1:0-18175 GCA_964630695.1 uncultured Ruminococcus sp. | reverse complement strand
GATTTCGCCGCCTGCGGGCGGCGACGAGGGCTCCGCGCCCTCGACCGCGCCGCCTCCCCAAAAAGGCGGGTGAAAACTTTTACCGCGCTGAATGCGTTACGTCTTATCTGACTCCGAAACCCGCGATTTTCGCTTCCCACTTTCCGCAGAACGGGTCGACCGGCGATTTCCCCCGGAAGCGGCTCTTGCCCATCAACTTCTCCACTGCGGCGTGTACAACGACCTCGCTCCCGCCGTAGCAGTTGACAAACGTCCGCATCTGCGGCACGTCCACCAGATGATACGGATTCTCGAACGACACGAACACGGTCGGGACCGAGTGGCACCACACGGGAACGTTTGCCCCCATCGGATTGCTCCATTCGGGGCGCACGACGGTCTGGTTGGACCGCGTGACCAGTTCGGCGGAATAAACAATCAGGTCATATTTGCCCACAATCTCCCGCACGGGCGTCATGAATCCCTCCATTCCCTGCGCCGGCTCAAATACGGTCACGTCAAAGCCGTTCGCCGTGAGAAGTTCGCGAAACCGCTTGTTGGCGCTTTCCTCTCCCGTGAAGAACGACTGTCCCGCACTGCGGTTATCAAGCGGGCAGAACAGCACGCGCGGGTATCGCTCGGGGGTCAGCGGCAGAACACCGCTCTCTTCCTTGACGAGCGTGACCGAACGGTCGGCGCAGGTCCTGCTCCACTCGGCAAAGAGCGGCTGTCCCACCTGCCGCCCGGCTTCCTCGGCGCGCGGGACCAACCGCCCCGCCTCGCGTTTTTCGGGCAGTCGGAGCGCCGCTTTGAGGGCAAGGATTCGCGTGACTGCCTCGTCAAGCCGCTCCTCGGTAAAGATTCCGCGGCGAAGCCCCTCCGTCATAAAGCCGATGTCCTCTTCCAAATCCTTGGTAAACAGGAACATATCGCATCCCGCCGCAATGCTCATCGGAACCAGTTTGTCTCGCGGGACCAGCGCGGTCACGCCCGCCATGGTGGAGGAGTCGGTCACAATCAGCCCGTTGAAACCGAGTTGTTCGCGAAGCAGTTTGGTCACGATTTCATAACTGACCGACGCGGGCAACAAATCGCTGTCACGCAAATCGGGCGCAAAGCGTCGGCTGTAGGCGGGGAGAAGAATATGCCCCACCATGATACTCATGACACCTGCGGCAATCGCCGCGTGATAAATCATTCCGTAGGTCCGGTCCCACTCGCCGCAGGAAAGGTCATTGACCGACGGCGCAATGTGTTGGTCGCGCTCATCCCGCCCGTCCCCCGGGAAATGTTTGCAACACGCCGCCATGCCGTGCTTCTGCACCTCGTTCACATACGCCAACCCCATACGGCGGACGCGCTCGGGGTCCGAGCCGAACGTGCGGGTGTTGGTAATCGGATTGCGCCAGTTGTAGTCAATGTCCACGATCGGCGCGAAAGACCAGTTTGCACCGACCGCCGCCCCCTCGGTTCCGCAGATTTCGCCCAAGCGGCGCGCCTGCTCGGTATCATCGGTCGCGGCAACCGCCATGGGGCGGGCAAAAAGCGTACCGTCCGTGAGCAGACCGTTCCCGCCCGACTCCAGATTCGCGCTGATGAGCATCGGGATACGGGAATATTCCTGAAGCGTCCGGATTGTTCGCAATGCTTGCTCCGTGGGAACCGAACGACTCATGATTCCCCCGGGGCGGACCTGCTCGGCAAGGCGGCGCAGGTCCTCCTCGTCATCGCTGTAGGTGATGAGACAGAACAACTGGCGCAGGCGGTCTTCGGTCGACATGGAAGCCAACGTTTCCTCCACCCAGTCTGCCTGTTTTCCGTCCAGACGGAACGGCGCGGCGGAAAGCAGTTCCCGTTTGTCTCTCATGTGTTTGCACTCCTCTCCCCCGACGCGCGCTTCCGCCGCAGGGTCACGAAATCCGTGATGGTATTCTCATTGTTCAGGTAAATCAGGAACAGGACCAGAATCACTGCCTCGACCACCTTGTAAACATCGGCGGTGAAACCCGCGTCCGCAAAACTAATCTGTCCGAACCCAATCTGAATCAGTTCATACGCAATGCAACCAACGAAAATTGCCACCTGCTTGTTGCAGAATTTCATGATGAATCCCGAGAAAAACAGCGGCAGGAAGCAGGAAAACATGGAAGCGATACTCGAAAAGTTGATGGTCGGGGTCACGCCGTTCGTAGAACAGACAGAAAGCGCACCCGCCGCACCGAACAGAAGCCCCGACGTGGCGTAACAAATGATGGCGTTTTGGTTTTCGTTCACGCCGCTTCCCACCGCAATCTTCTGTCCGGTCTGGAGCGCGCGGTAATCGTAGCCGAATTTCGTATAGTGGAACAGCACCACCATGAAAACCACCGCCGCGAGCATAATCAGACACATCCAGAGCGGGGTCACGGCAAAACGGTAGTAGGAAGCGTCGGTTCCGAATCCAACGGGCTTGCACCCGTCCGTGATGATGGCAACCACGCCCTCAAGGACCAACGTCATGCTCAGACCGATAATCATCGGGGGCAAACGGAACAGCACATACAGCCATCCCGTGAACAGTCCCGTCACACAGCCCACCAACATACTGATAAACAGCATCGCAACCGGACCCCATCCGTTGCCGTAAGCAATCAGCGCACCGGCAACGCCGCCGAGCAGCATGGTAGCACCAGTGGAAAAGTCAAATCGCCCCGTGTGCATATTGACAGAAACGCCGAAAGACAAAAGCAGGACGTAAGCCATGCCGCGGAAAAACAGTTGCCACGTACTGCTTCCCGTAAAGAGTGCGGTTCCCGCAAGGTGGCAGGCAATCGCCATAATGACCCCGCACAGAATCGGCAGAATCAGGACTCCACCGAGTTTTTTCAGTTTCGTTTGAACCGTTACGGCTTGCGTCGGCACGGCGGAATCCCCCCTTACTCCTTGTTATACTCTCCGTGAATCGCGACAGCCTGCGCATAATCCGCCGCGCAGAGTTTCGACAGTTCGTCATAACTTGCCGCCTCGATATAGTGGTCCAGAACCGCCTTGTTGTAGCAGTAACCGTCGGTCGCGTTGTCGCTTTTCAGCATCTCCTCCAGTGCGGTCTTGCTTGTCGCAACCCAGTAATTCAATCCGAGTTTGGGTGCGTAACCGTCAGGGTCCTTGATTTTCTTTCCGTCCTTCGCGCACAGAATCATGATAATCGAGGGTGCCATTGCCGAGGCGAATTTTCCGCAGTCGTATGCGTAGCCGAGGTCAAAGCATGCGGCGTAATCCGCCGTAATTGCATCCACACCGCCTACCGTGCAGGTGTCGAGTTTGCTGTTTGCCGAGGTGATTCCGTAGGCAATCTTGGTTACGACCTCCCCCGCGCCGACCGTCAGAATGCAGGTTCCGCCCTTTTCCAGACTGTTGGTCAGTTTGGTGGAAAATGCGTCGTCAAAGCCGAAGCCGTCCATATATCCGGTAATGCGATATTTCGTACTGACGAATTTCGCGGGGTCAAGGCTTGTCCCCGCAACCTTTGCAATCAGTTCATCTCGCGTTTTCGCGCCGTCATAGGCGGTTCCGCTGTCCTCGCAAAGGTAAGCGAGGATACCCGCAAGGCGCTGAATGTGCATCTGCGAGCCGTAAAGCGTTGCGCCGCCGAACACGGTAAAGGCGGTCTGCTTCTTTTCCTCAACGAAATAGCGCGCCATGTTGTAGCCTGCGGTATACTCGGTGTCATACGTTGGGGCAATGGAACCAAGAAAATACTCATTCCCGCGAATTTCTTTCAACTGCTCATCGGTCGGGTGCCCCGTCGGACAGATGATGAACATCTTTTTTGCCGCCGCGGAATTCACCGAAGTTACAATGTCGTCATCGGACAGCAACAGAATTGCGTCATATCCCTTTGAGGCGTAAGTGTTGATTGCCGACACCTCGGAGGACGAACTGTTCGTGGTGGTAAAATCAACGGTAAAACCGTATTCTTTCGCCAATGCGCGCAGGTATTTCGCCCATGCCGCCGATTCTCCGGAGGTATCGTCCTCCCACAACACGCCGATTTTGAGGTCGGACGCACCCTTTTTGCATCCCGCAAGCGGCAAAAGCGCACAGACGAGCAGGACGACACACAGCAATCGGATCCAAATTTTTGTTTTCACGTTTCTCATTCCTTTCCGAAATCAATCTATCAATCATTTATTCTTATATTCTTACCGTTCCAGCATCCGGCTTCTCCGCCCGATGGTAAAGAGGAACACCACGGTTACAAACAGCACACCCTTTACAATCTGGAGATACCAACTGCCGGTGACGTAAATATTCATCAGCGCGTCCAGAAATGCCATGGAGAACGCGCCGAGCAGTGCCGCGTACATGCGGGAGCGCGGTCCCCCGCTCATCGGCATTCCGCCGAACACCATTGCAATGAGCATATTCATTCCGACCGACGAGCCGGACGAAGCCGAAAGCGTCGGCGTTTCCACCGTCATGGCAAACGCCGCAAGCCCGATTCCGATTCCCGCCAACGCGAAACACAGTACGGTCAGCGTTTTGGGGCGGATTCCCGAGAGCCGCGCACATACGGGATTTCCGCCAAGGAACCGCGCCTGCCGCCCCATGGGGAGCAGATAGAACAGCACGCAGGCAAATATCTCAAACACCGCGAGCAGAAGCAGACGGAACCACGTTTGGTTCAGTCCGGCAACCAAATCGGTCGGGACCGCCAACGCGGCGTTGCTCCCGAGCGTGGTCAGCATCAGCGTGGATGCCGCACTGTAGACGTTCATCATCACGATGGTCATGATGAACACGGGGAGGTTGAAAAACGTCGCCAACAGTGCACCAAGGACGCTGAGTGCGATTGCCGTCCCCATGGTGGCAAGCAACATCAGAAACAGATTTCCGCTTGCCTTGCCGACCAATCCGCCAATCAGAGCGCTGACCAGCATGTTCGCGCCGAGCGAGAGGTCAAAGGAGCCTGCGGTGAAGATGAAAGTCGCACCCGTTGCCACCAGAGCAACCAAAGTCGCGTTGGAAATGACCACCGACATCCCGATGCCGAGGTCGTAGCCGTTCTGCCACGCAAGCAACAGATAAAGACCGCCGAGCAGCAGGCAGGCGGCAAGCGGAATCAGACTGATGAGGCGGGAGCGGCGGACTGCCCGTTTGCGAAGCCGCGCCCGTTCCGAATCAAGTTCCTGTGTCATGGTTTCTTCCTTTCGGTCAAATCATATCCCCGATGAGGTCCGCGTCCCGCAAATCGCGTGCGCGGGGGTATTCACCGGTTATTTTTCCGTCTTTCATGATGAGAATGCGGTCTGACATTCCGATGAGTTCCGGCAGTTCTTCCGAAATCATGATAACGGTTTTGCCCTCCTCCCGCATCCGCGCCATCAGACGGTACATCGTTTGCTTGACCCCGATGTCGATTCCGCGCGTGGGGCAATCCAGAATGAGAATACGCGAACCTGCGCCAATCCACTTCCCGAACACCGCTTTCTGCTTGTTTCCGCCCGACAACTGCTCGGTCGGCTGATTCTGCGAAAAGCACTTGATTTGCATTCCCTCAATCTGCCTGCGGACATAGGTGCGTTCCCGCTTGGGAGAAATCACGCCGTGCGGCGCAAAGACCGGAAATCCCGCAATGGCAATGTTGTCCCGCACCGAGGCGGTCAGACAAAGCGACTCGGTATCGCGGTCTTTTGCGGCGTATCCGACTCCGATTGAAATGGCGTCGGCAGGGTTGCGCACCGACTTTCCGAGAATTCTGACGCTCCCCCGCAGCGGTTTGACCGCGCCGAACAGCACCTTTCCGAGCGTGTGCATTCCGCAGTGCGAAAGCCCGCCGATACCGAGAATCTCGCCCTCGTGCGCGGAAAAGTTCACGCCGTACAGGCGGTCGCCGACGAACAGGTCGGTGACCTCCACCGTCACGCGCCCCGTATTGGGACTTCCGTAATCCGTGCGGTAATAATCCCCCTGCAATTCCCGACCAATCATGGCGGTCCGGATGGTACTCGCCTCAAATTCCGCCTTTTCAAAGGTGCGGATGATGTGACCGTCGCGCAGGACCGTCAGCGTGTCGCATTTCTCCATAATCTCATCCAAGTCATGCGAAATAAAGACCACCGCGCCGCCGTCCGCTTTCATCCGCTCCATCAGCCCGTAGATAATCTCGCGTCCGCGCTGGGAAAGTGCCGTGGTACTTTCGTCCACCACCAACACGCGCGGATGGGCAAGCCAGACTTTTGCAACTTCAATCAGTTTGCGGTCCATCATGTCCAGCGTCCCCGTCAGCGCCTCGGCGCGGATGTGCGAAGCGCCGATTTCGTCCAGTGCGCTTTGCGCCGCGCGGAAAAGGTTCCGCGACGAGACAAGCCCCCACCCGCGGTCCGCAGGCGTTCGGAAAACGGCGAACTGTCCCATGCGGCAAAGGAAAAGGTTTTCCGCCACCGTAATCCCGGGGACTGTTCCGCTCTCCTGCACAATCATCCCCACGCCGCGGCGGAGCGCGTCGCTCATATCGGACGGTTGCCAAGGCTTTCCCTCAAAAGTCATCACGCCGTGGTCCGCCGCCTGCATTCCCGAAAAGATGGAGGAGACCGTGGATTTGCCGGATCCGTTCTCTCCAATCAGCCCGCGAATTTCACCGGAGCGAACCGTCAGGTCTACGCGGTCAAGCGCAACGACGGGACCGAATGTTTTGGTCATGCCGCGAATCTCAAGCAAGGGCTGACCGACTGTGTCATTTTGTTTTTCCATTTCCCGTTCCTCCATCATTGCGATTTTGTCTTTCTTATCATCACCGCAAGCGCCTGTTTTTATGCAAAAAAAAAGCACAAGGAAAACCTTGTGCCAATTATTTCTCAATTTTGCGGTGTTTCAGCGCTTTGCCGTTTTGTCAGAATCAGCCTGCGCCCCCTCATGGGCGGAGCGCTTGCCTTTTTTCGACTCCTGCGAGTCTTGCGGCAGGGAATCCGTGAGCGCGGCGACATATATTTTCGCCACATTCCGTGCATCCACGCCGTGCTTTTCGCAAATCGCCCGCAAGAGCATCATGGTTGCATATGCGTCCCCGTCACTGCGGTGGCGGTTCGCGGGGTCAATCCCCGTGTAGGCGCGGACGTAACCGTCCAGCCCATGCGCCTGTGGATAATCGCGCAGGGAGCGGCAGACCCGCTCAAGGTCCAGACAGCGGAACGACAGCGGCTTCAGTCCATACCGTTCGCAGGCTTTGCGCAGAGCCGTAGTGTCGTTTTTTACCGCGAAACCGACAACGAGGTCGGATTTGCAAAGCAGTTTTTTCAGACGCTTGTAGTATGCGGGAAAGAGCGACGCCTGCTTCACGGCCGACATCGGGTACGCCAGAATGTTCCGACGCACATAGTCGTTCCATTCGCAGTCGGGATTGATGAGCAAGTCGGTCTGCGGGTCGGTCAGACGAAAATTCCGGTCGGTCCGTACATAGCCGAACGAATACACCGACCCCGGGATTTTTCCGTTCGCAAATTCCATGTCAAAAAAGAGAATCTTCATAAATCCTGCCCTGTTTTTCGTAAAATCTCGCGGAAAACCGATTTTTTTCGTCAAATCCCTTTACAAATCCGCGTTTTTATGGTATGATAATCCTGCATAAATGCGCAATACCGCGCAGAAAGGTTGAAACAATATGTATAAATGCGAACGAGAAGATGAGATACTGTCCATTCTGGGGGAAACCGAGTACGCAACGGTGGAATATCTCTCCCGCAAAATGAACATCAGCCCGTCCAGTATCCGCCGCGACCTCAAAAATCTGGAGGAACGCGGACTGGTTCAGCGCAGTTACGGCGGCGTAAAAATCACGCAGAACAGCGGACGGCACATCCCCTTTTCCCTGCGCAGCCATGAAAACAGCGCGCAAAAGAAGCAGATTGCCCGCGCGGCAGTCTCTCTCATTGCCCCCGGGGACATCGTGTTTCTGGACGGCTCCTCGACCGCGTTTTTCACGGCGGAACTGTTGCCGTCGGTCAGCGGCGTAACGGTCATCACCAACAGCGTGGACGCGATGGCTTGCCTCTCCGGCTACGACGTCAAAGCGTACTGCACCGGCGGATTGGTCTCGTCCGAGAACCGTGCGGTTCTGGTCGGCGGTTACGCGCAGAGTTTCCTTTCGCAGATTCACGCGGACGTCGTGCTGTTTTCGGTTCAGGCTGTGACCGAGGACGGCAACTTTTACGACTGTTACGCCGAAGAGGTTGCGGTCCGGAACGTCATGCTGAAAAACGCGCGGAGAAAGATTCTGCTGATTGACTCCAGTAAACTGGGCAGACCCTCCACATTCTATCAGGGTAACGTCCGCGACCTCGACTACGTGGTCAGCGACCGCGACCTTTGCGGGTTCTTCACCAATCCGACCCCCGAAAAGTTCGTGCTTTCCTCTCGCGTGGGAGGGTAATCCGATTACACGAATCGCATCTCGGAACTCTCTCCGAACAGGATACGGTTCAGTTTTTGAAAATTCGCAGGCAATGGGCATTCAAAGCGGACCTGTTCTCCCGTGCGCGGGTGGGTAAAAGTCAGGCACGCAGCGTGGAGAATCTGCCCCGGAATCAGGTCGCGATGATGGGACTGAAAACGGGTCCTGTCCCCGCCGTAGAGCGGGTCGCCGAGCAACGGATGCCCCAAGGATGCCAGATGCACGCGAATCTGGTGCGTTCTGCCGGTTTCCAACTCACAGCGCAGGAGCGTAAAACGATTCGCGTCCCCCTCTCCGCGCGCAACGACACTCCAATGCGTCACGGCATTTTTCGCGTGTGCACCCACGGCGGTCAGGATCGCCATTTTTTTGCGGTCCACGGGATGTCTGCCGATGGGAGCGTCCACGGTTCCGCTGTCCTCGGGCAGGTTCCCAACGGCGATGGCGTAATAAACGCGGCTGATGCGGTGTCCCGAAAGTTGCGCCGACAATCCGAGATGCGCTTCGTCGTTTTTCGCAACGACCAACAACCCGCTCGTGTCCTTGTCAATGCGGTGAACAATCCCCGGGCGCAAAACACCGCCGATGCCCGAAAGACTCTCGCCGCAATGCCACAAAAGCGCGTTGACGAGCGTCCCGTCCGGATTCCCCGCGGCGGGATGGACCACCATGCCAACGGGTTTGTTGATGACAATCAAATCCGCATCTTCATACACAATATCAAGCGGAATCTCCTGCGCCACAGCCTCGCATTCTTTTGCAGGCGGAGGGCAGATTTCCAGAATATCCCCCGCGCGCAGACGGTAATTCTTGTCACGCGTCTGACCGCTCACGGTCACAAAACCGTCCCCAATCAACCGTGCCGCGGCGGAGCGCGTCACGTCGGCGACGTTCGCAACCGCCGAGTCGAGCCGCTCTCCGCTCTCCTCCGCGCTCACTGCGCGCGTAAGATTTCTGTCAGTTTGTTCCGTCATCATGCTGTTCCGACGTACCGTCGGCTTTTTTCTTTTTCTCGTTTCGGTATTCCGTCACCATCGACCGCACGAACCAGATGACCAACATCACCGCGCCGACCGACACGAAAGAATCCGCCACGTTGAACACCGGGAAATGAATCAGGGTAAAATCAACGAAGTCCACAACGTATCCGAGCGCGATGCGGTCAATCATATTGCCGATTCCGCCGCCGATAATCATGGCAAGCGCCACCTTGACCCATTTGCTTTCCTTGCAGAAGCGGAACAGGTAGACCGACAGACCGACGATTGCAATTGTGGAAAAGACCATAAATACCCACCGCTTGTTGCTGAGCATTCCAAATGCCGCGCCGGGGTTTTCGACGTAGGTCAGGTGCAGAACATTCTGCCAGAGCGGATAGGACGCAATCGGTTTGAGATATTGTACCGCCAACAGTTTGGTCAACTGGTCCAACCCGACCGAGCCGAGGATGATACCGATCAGAACAAGAATCATGGTCATGTTTTTACTCCTTTCGTAAAGTCTCTGGGCTTTGCCCCGTATATAGCAATCTAACAATCTAAATCTCCGACTGAAAATTTATCCGTTCGTGGGAGATGATTTATCCCCCCTCATCAGTCGCTAACGCGACAGCTTCCCCCCCAAGGGGAAGCCTTTTTTGCAAAAGCCCTTTCGTGTGTTATAACAAACGGAACCAAACTAACAACGGAAGCCGCATTTTGAGCAGGAGCACTCTGTACAACAGGCTTCCCCTCGGGGGGAAGCTGTCGCGTTAGCGACTGATGAGGGGGGATAGTTTTTATCAACCCAAGTTGCCATCGACGGGGCTTTGCCCCGAATCCCCCAAAAATTTAACGGGGAGATTCGGGAAACGTTACGTGGAAAATTACAGCCCCAGAATGGTGCGGCAACGCTCGCAGAGGAAGCCGCCGTCCTCGGTGTGCAGTCCCTTTACGGAGTAGGTCCAGCAACGATCACACTTGCAACCGTCCGCCGCGGAAACCAGAACGCCAACGCCGCTTGTCCCCTCGGTATGGGCGCCTGCGGGAGCCGTCTCATTCCGCACCTCAACGCCGGAGACGATGAACACGGTCTTCAACTCGTCGCCGAATTCGGCAAGCAGAGCGGTCATTTCCGCGTCTGTTGTGTAGAGCGTAATTTTCGCGTCGAGTGACTTTCCGACCAGTTTTTCGGTCCGCGCCAGTTCAAGCGCTTTCATCACATCGTCGCGCATCTCAAACAGGCGGTCCCATTTTCCGCGAACTGCGGGATAGGTCAGCGTCTCGTCGTAAGTCGGCATTGGGTTGAGATAAACGCTTTCGGTGCGGTCGGTTGCCTTGTGCGGAATCGCCTGCCACATTTCCTCGGCGGTAAACGCAAGAATCGGAGCCAACAGGCGAATCAGACCCGACAGCACGAAATACATCGCGGTCTGCGCCGCGCGGCGCGCTTCGCCGTCTTTCTTTTCGGTATACACACGGTCCTTGGTGATGTCGATATACAGTTTGGAAAGGTCGGTCGTGCAGAAGTTGTTGACGGCGTGATAGATTGCGTGGAACTCGTAATCGCTGTAGGATTCCAGAACGTTCTTCGTCAACTCATTCATGCGGGAAATCATCCAAAGGTCGATTTCACGCAGACGGTCAAACGGAACCGCATCGGTATCGGGGTTGAAATCCGAAAGGTCGGCAATCAGGATACGGACCGTATTGCGGATTTTCCGATACGCGTCGGAAAGTTGTTTGAAAATCGGGTCGGACACGCGCACATCCACGCGATAATCCGAGGACGCAACCCACAGGCGCACCAAATCCGCGCCGTACTTCGGAATGACGTCCGACGGAGAGACGCTGTTGCCGAGCGACTTGTGCATCGCCTTTCCCTCGCCGTCCACGACCCAACCGTGGGTCAGAACCGTCTTGTAGGGGGCAATCGGCTCCTTGCCCGCGCCGACAGCCGTCAGGAGCGAGGACTGGAACCATCCGCGATACTGGTCCGCCCCCTCAAGGTAGAGGTCGGCAGGCCACTTCAGGTCGGGATTGTCGTGCAGGACCGCAAAATGCGACGAACCGGAGTCAAACCAGCCATCCAGCGTGTCGGTCTCCTTGGTAAAGGACTTGCCGCCGCAGTGCGGGCAGGCAAAGCCCTCGGGCAAAAGCTCCGATGCTTCCTTTTCGTACCAGACGTTGGAGCCGCTCTCGGCAAACGCCTGCGACACGGCTTCAATCGTTTCGTCGGTCACAACGGGCTTGCCGCAGTCGGCACAATAGAACACGGGAATCGGCAGACCCCAATGGCGCTGACGCGAAATGCACCAGTCGGCGCGGTCGCGCACCATCTGCTTGATCCGCTCGCCGCCCCACTCGGGGAGCCACTGCACGTTCTCGCACGCCTTGACTGCCGCGTCCTTGAACGCGTCCACCGAGCAGAACCACTGCGGTGTGGCGCGGAAGATAATCGGGTTCTTGCACCGCCAACAGTGCGGGTACTCGTGGCTGAACTTCTCATACGCGAACAGCGCGCCGCTCTCCTGCATATCGGCAAAGATTGCGTCGTTCGACTTCTCGTAGTACATTCCCGCAAACTTGCCTGCCTCGGCGGTCTGATAGCCGCGGTCATCCACGGGGACCAGATCGGGCAGACCGTAGCGGCGGCAGGTCACATGGTCGTCGGCACCGAAGCCGCCCGCCGTGTGGACGCAACCGGTACCGCTGTCCATCGTGACGTAGTCGGCGGTGACAACCAGCGACTCACGGTCGAGGAACGGATGCTGTGCGGTCATGTATTCGAGGTCCTGTCCCTTGAAAGTCGCCAGTTTTTCGTAGCTGCCGACCTTGCCCGCCTGCATGGTCTTTTCGCAAAGCGCGTTGGCAACGAGATAGCATTCCCCGTTGTCCGCACGCACCAGAACGTAGTCGTCCACCGGGCTGAGCGCAATGGCTTGGTTGCCCGGGAGGGTCCACGTCGTGGTGGTCCAGATGATGAAATAGGTCTTGCTCAGGTCGCACAGTCCCGCCAACCTCTGTTTGTCGTCCTTAACGCGGAACTTGACATAGACCGAAGTGCATTCGTCGGTCTGATATTCAATCTCGGCTTCCGCCAGCGCGGTCTCGTCGTGCGGACACCAGTAAACCGGTTTCATGCCCTTGTAGATATACCCTCGCTTGTACATCTCGCCAAAGACCTTGACCTCCCTGCCCTCAAACGAGCGGTTCATGGTCAGATACGGATGCTCCCAGTCGCCGCTCACGCCAAGGCGCTTGAACTGCTCTCTCTGGCGGTTGACGAAGTCCTGCGCGAAATTGTGGCAGGCTTCGCGGAACTCGGGAATCGACATCTTCTTGCGGTCCAGTTTGTTCTGCTTGATGATGGCGGATTCAATCGGCATTCCATGGTTGTCCCACCCGGGGATATAGGGAACGCGGTAGCCCATCATCAGTTTGGACTTGTTGATGAAATCTTTCAGGATTTTGTTCATCGCGGTTCCCATGTGGATGTTCCCGTTTGAGAAAGGCGGTCCGTCGTGCAGCATGAAGAGCGGCTTACCCTTGCCGTTCTCCTGCATGAGATTGTAGAGGTCGATGGACTCCCAATACTTCTGCATTTCCGGCTCTCTCTGCGGTAGTCCCGCCCGCATGGGGAAATCGGTGACGGGCAGATTCAGTGTGCTTGTGTAATCCTTTGCCATATTCTTCACTCCTAAATGGATTTTTTACAAAATAAAAACCGTCTCACGGCATCATGCCATGAGACGGAAATTTCCGCGGTACCACTCATGTTCGCCCAAAAGGGCGCACTTACAGGTCCTTCAACCTTCTGCCTTAACGCGACAACACGGACAGACTTACCGCCGCACGATTCCCACGCGCAGTTTCACTCTGTCGGCTCGGAAGCGATACCCTGTGGGGACCTCCTGTCATGCGCTCGCACCATCCGCGCACTCTCTGCGGCATTCCGTCCCGCGGCTTCTTCGTCACAGCCATTCAAGCGTTATTGTATCACATCTTTCACGGTTTGTCAAGACTTCGGGCAAATTTTTTCGCGCATTCGCCCCGATTTTCGTCAGCAGGCGCGTCCGCTTCGGGGCAATTCGCTTTTTCCGCTCAATTTTCCCGCTTATATCCGACCTCGGGAATCGGATACTGCTCACCGCCGCGCGTCACGCCGCTGAAGTCGCATTTGTTCACCGTTATCGTATATCCCGTTTTGTATCCGATGATACCGACCGTCCACGCCTTTTCGGAACTGCCCGTCATCTCCACGGAAACGGAACAGTTTTCAATCACCGCTCCGTTCGCAATGCCGCCGACCAAGATTCCCGCATACTGAAATCTCGATGACAATTCCACGGTTCCCGAGGCGATGATCAGATTTTTCACCACAGCACCGCCGCCGATGTAAGAAAAGAAGCCGGACAGGCGTTCTTCCTGCAACGCAAGGTTGTAAATGGCATGATTGTTCCCGTCAAACTCGCCCATAAAAGCGGTATTTCCCCGTGACACTTCCGAACCGCCGCCGATTCCCCACCAAGGATGTCCCTGCATATCGATGTCGCATTCCAAGCGGAAATACTTGCCGCGGTAACGCGTCTCCTCATTCAGGTCATCTCTTCCGAAAAACCGCACGTTCGCCGCAAGTCTTGCAACATCCTCGGCACTTTTCAGCAGATAAGGCTTTTTCTGACTTCCGTCACCGGAAAAATTGTATATTTGGGATTCGTTTATCACCATTTGCTGATTCCCGTCCCATTTGGACGCCGCCGCAATCCGTTCGGGGTCGTAAACGGGCAACATGTCTTTCGCGGGCGTTTCCGTCACCGCTTCTTTCGGGGAATCGGTTTTCGGGGTCCCTCGTTCGATTTTGGGCGGCAGCTTCTTTGCACACGCACTGCCGCAAAGGACGGCACACACCGTCAGGAACGCCAATATCCGCTTCTTCATGCCTTATTTTACTCCGTTTAGAACAGATTTTTGGGGTAAAAGCCGGTTTCGCAAAGCCGCTTTAACTCCGCCGCGACCTCTGCCATATCCTCGCGGTAGGTCAGACCGAACCAGCGGTCGGGGGATTCCTCTGCCGCAACGGAGAGCGTCCCCGCCGCGAGAAAATCATTGACCATAATCGGAAGCAGACACTCCGCGCGGCATTCGTCCGGCGGAAGTGCGCGCAGAAAATCTTCAAAATAGGTCTGAATTCTTCCGACCGCCGACGGGTGGAATCCCCAGATATTCATGGAGACCCGCTCGTCCGGCGAGAGCGGGCCCGCGTCCGAAATAATGGAACGGTCCGCAGCGTAACGGATGTTTTTCGTCTCGTTCACCGCTTCCAGATACCCGTCCGACAGGCGGCACACGCCGCGCGTCACGCCGCCGTTCTCGCTCATGGTATTTCCGAGAATGTAGGGAACCATCACCGCTTCACGGTCGTTTCCGAGTTTGCCGAGCATCCGCACAAGAATTTCGTATGCGTCCCTCCCGTAATAATCGTCGGCATTGATGGTTGCAAACGGCGCGTCCAGATAAGGCGCGGCACAAAGCAGAGCGTGAACCGTACCGAGCGGCTTGGTGCGCTCCGCAGGCATGGTATAGAACGCCGGAACCGACGAAAAGTCCTGCACCGCGTAGTCCACATGAATCAGATTTTCAAGGCGCTTGCCGAACTTTTCGCGCACGATGTCAATCATTTCCTCTTTCAGAATCATCACCACGCGGTCAAAGCCCGCCCGCATGGCATCGTAGACCGAATACTCCATCAGGCATTCGTCGTTCGGTCCGACGCAGGATATTTGCTTGTTTCCTCCAAAGCGGCTTCCGAGTCCCGCCGCAAGAACTACCAGTGTTGCGTGCATCGTATTTTCTCCTTTTTTTATGACTGCTGATACATTGCGTTCCGTCGGTGGCTATGCCTGCTTCGGTGCGGCACTTCGGTCACGTAACATTCCGAGCAGGGTCTCCTCGCTGATAATCGGAACCCCGAGATTCTGCGCCTTTGCCAGTTTGCTTCCCGCGCTCTCCCCCGCCACCACGAACGAGGTGCGCGACGAGACCGAGCCTGCGGTCTTTCCGCCCGCCGCTTTGATGCGGTCGGAGGCTTCATCCCGCGTCAGAGTCGGGAGCGTTCCCGTCAGCACAAACGTCAGCCCTGCAAAGAAATCGTCTTTTGGCATTCCGACGGGTGAAGTCAGCAATCCCGCGTCGGTCAGCCGCCCGCACAGTTCGCGGTTCTGCGGATGCGAGAAGAAGTTGACCACGCAGTCCGCCGTCACCTCGCCGAAGTCGGGCAGGTCCATAAGTTCCTCCTTAGTTGCCGCCATACAAGCCGCAAGTGAGCCGAAATGCTGTGCCAGCGCCTCTGCGGCGACCTCGCCGACGTTGCGGATGCCGAGCGCGTAAATCAGGCGCTCCAGTCCCGCGCTTTTGGACCGTTCAATCGCCTCAAGCAGGTTGGAAGCGGACTTTTCGCCCATGCGCTCCATGCCGGTCAGTTCCTCGCGATTCAGGCGGTAGAGGTCTGCCGCATCCTCAATCAGGCGGTTCCGCAGGAGCGATTCCACCAATTGCGGTCCCAGACCGTCAATGTTCATCGCGTCCTTGGAGGCAAAGTGCTCGATTCCGCGTGAGAGTTGCGCAGGGCATTTGCTGTTGGTGCATCGGGTCGCCGCGCCCTCGTCCTCGTCGTAAAAAACCGGTTCGCCGCAGGACGGGCAAACCGTCGGCATCCGAAACACTTTCTCATTCCCGTTCCGCAGTTCGGGATGGGACTTCACCACCTCGGGGATGATGTCCCCCGCTTTCCTCAGCGTGACAATATCCCCGATACGGATATCACGCTCACGAATCAGTTCGGCATTGTGGAGTGTGGCACGGCTGACCGTCGTTCCCGCCAGTCGCACGGGACTGAGGACTGCAGTCGGGGTCAGGACGCCCGTGCGCCCCACCGCAATCTCAATATCCTCCAGTTTGGTTTCCTTTTCCTCGGGCGGGAATTTATACGCCACCGCCCATTTCGGTGTGTTGGTCCCCTCGCCCATGCGGCGACGGTCGGCAAGACGGTCCAGTTTGATGACCACGCCGTCGATGTCGTAGGCAAGCGACGCGCGCGCGTCCCCCAGTTTGCGGATATGCGCAAAGATTTCCTCCGCCGTGTGTGCGAGGGTACGGAATTCCAGTGTATGGAAGCCCAACTCCTGCAGGCGGTCAAGGGTTTCGGTGTGGGAGGACGGTGCATGACCGTCAGTCCAAAGGTCCCCCTCTTGGAAATTGAACACAAAAATATCCAGCCCGCGTGACGCGGTGACTGCGGGGTCCAACTGACGGAGCGACCCTGCGGCGGCGTTTCTCGGATTGGCAAAGAGTGCCTGTCCCTCCTCCTCACGCGCGGCGTTGAGTTTTTCAAACTTTCCGCGCGGCATATAGACCTCTCCGCGCACGGTCAGCGTCAGCGCCTCGGGCAGGGTCAGAGGGATGGAGAACACGGTTCGCAGATTCTGCGTGACGTCCTCGCCGACAAAGCCGTCCCCTCTCGTTGCCCCCTGCACGAACACGCCGTTCTCATAATGCAGAGCAACCGACAGCCCGTCAATCTTCGGCTCCACCGAATAGGCGGCGTCGGGCAAGGTTGCCGCAACGCGGTCCAGGAACGCCTGCAACTCCTCAAAGGAAAACACGTCCGACAGGGAGTTCATCTGCACGGCGTGCGTGACCTTATTGAATTTTTCCAGCGGCTTTCCGCCAACGCGGTGCGTCGGCGACGAGGGGTCGTCCAGTTCGGGATGTTCCGACTCCAATTTCAGCAACTCGGCGTACATTTGGTCATATTCATAGTCCGAAATTTCGGGGTCATCGTCCACGTAGTAGCGCTTGGCGTGGTAAGCGATTTTTTCCCGCAGTTTCTTCAGGACCTGTTCGGTTTCACTCATTTCGCACCTCGGTTTTCGGTTTACCGCGCCTTTTTCGTCTCCCGCGGCACTGTCCATCTTTCATTATACCAGATTTTCCTTGTTCTGTCAAGAGGAACGCGGATATTTCCCGCTTTCTTTTTTATCAGGTTCGACAAATATTTTTCCATTATGTAAAATATATTTGTTTTATCTTTACAGGACACTTTTTTTGTGTTATACTGGAAGTGCGAACAGATAATCACCGTTCGCAATCCATAGGAAAGGTTGGAAAGAACCATGAAGATTACCGTAGTTGGCAGACAGATGAACGTTTACGATGAAATGAAAGACCTGATTGAACGCAAACTGGAAAAACTCGACAAGTATTTTTCGGGCGAGGGTGAGGCAACCGTCACGCTCTCCTGTAAGCATAATGAAAAGAATCTCGAAATCACAATCTCCGCGGCGAACACGCTGTTCCGCAGTGAGGTTGGCGCAGACAGTTTCCGCACGGCGCTTGACAAAGCGATTGGCGCGCTTGAGGGTCAGATTCGCCGCAACAAGACACGTGTTGCGCGGCGGCTCCGCACGGGCGGTCTGGAGGTAATGCCGGAGGAAACGTTCGGATTCGAGGATTCGGATGCCGAGGATGAAGAGGCAATTATCCGCATCAAGACTTTCCCCATTAAGCCGATGACCCCCGAGGAAGCAATTCTGCAAATGAACCTTTTGGGGCATCAATTCTTTGTGTTCAACAACGGAGAGACGGGCAAGACCTGCGTCGTTTACGCCCGTCGCGACGGTGCTTACGGGTTGATTACGCCTGAGGCGTGATGAAGACCTCGGGCTTTGCCCGAACCCCGAAGACCTTGGGCTTTGCCCAAACCCGAAGACCTTGGGCTTTGCCCAAACCC
>CAZVYZ010000035.1:0-18492 GCA_964630695.1 uncultured Ruminococcus sp. | reverse complement strand
GAATTTTTGTATTGTCTGACGAAAAATCCGACTGCGCACTTCCACCATCGGAATTACGCGGTAATGCCTTAAGCGTTTTTATTTGCCACATAAAGTTTTCATTTGTCACATAAGTGTGTGTTTGCTATGTTTGCTCAGCAGAAGGAAGGCTTCCCCTTGGGGGGAAGCTGGCGCGTTAGCGACTGATGAGGGGGGATAAATTTCTGCTTACGCAAGACTTACGCCCTTCCATGTATTCACTCACCAAACGGGCGCGAAGCCACACTCCATACCGCCTCGCACCTCCCAACATACCAAAAAACTTCCCTGCACGGCAACCGCCTCCCTAAAAACGAGAAAAGTCTATACAAACCGAATCGGCGGTTGCCATGCAGGGAAGTTCTCGGGAGGTCAGGGAGGTTTGGAGGGTAGGACCCCCTCTCCGAAAGAGGGGGTCCTGCGCCTCCAAGGTCTTCCTTACCTTTCTTAACCTACCCTCTCCGCCGCGACGAGGGTATTGCGCAGAAGCATCGTGATGGTCATCGGACCGACACCGCCGGGGACAGGCGTGATGAAGGAGCAGAGCGGGGAAACCGAGGGGAAGTCCACATCGCCAACCAACTTGCCCGAAGCGTCGCGGTTCATGCCAACGTCAATCACGACAGCCCCCGACTTTACCATGTCAGCCGTTACAAAATTCGCGCGACCGACCGCAGAAACCAGAATGTCTGCCTCGCGCGTGATGTCCGCTAACCCGACCGTCCGACTGTGGCAGACCGTCACTGTCCCGTTCGCCGCAAGCAGAAGCATCGCCATTGGCTTGCCCACAATGTTCGACCGCCCGATGACCACGCAACGCTTGCCCGAAGGGTCAATTCCGGACCGCCGTAATAACTCCATTACCCCCGCAGGCGTGCAAGGGAGAAAAATCGGGTCGCCGAGCAGTATCCTGCCGACGTTGAACGGATGGAACGCGTCCACGTCTTTGCGCGGGTCAATCCGTAACGTGATTTCTTCTTCGTCCAGATGCGCGGGAAGCGGAAGTTGCACCAGAATCCCGTGAATCCGTCCGTCCGCGTTCAGACGGTCAATCAGAGCGTCCAATTCCGCCTGCGTCGTTTCGGCAGGAAGACAGTGGACCTCACTGTAAAATCCGACCTCCTCGCAGGCGCGCGCCTTGTTGCGCACGTAAATCTGCGACGCGGGGTCCTCCCCGACAATCACGACGGCAAGCCCCGGGGCGTAGCCGTGGTTTGTGACAAATGCCGTGCAGTCCGCTTTCAGTTCCGCCCGAACGGCGGCGGCAATCTCTTTTCCGTTAATCAGTTTCATTGTACCGCACTGTCTCCTCTCACGATGACCAGAAGTCCCGCTTCAAGCCGACGCTTGGCGCGACGGTAAGCAACGCCCAGAACAATCAGACGGACCACGGCAAGGAATGCCGCGATTGCCGCGAGCCATTGGACCGTCCTCGCAATCGGCGCGGTGGAAAGTCCGCAGATAAAGACCATGCCAAGGCAGACCCATACCAAAGAGAGCAGGAAAATCTGCCCGTCAAACGCCTTGTGCCGATAGAGCAGGTTGGAAAAAACGTACCCGAGCAGACACCAGACCGACAGATACAGGAACAGCGGATGAACGAAAATCATGTAGAACGCAAATTCATTGTTTGGGTAAAGCCCCATGCGGAACAGATGCCAGAGTGTTCCCGCACCCGTGGGGAGCGAAACCGTTTTACCGAACAGGTTCAGCGCGGAGATGTCGCGCATCCAAACACTATCGGCATTGCCGTCCGCAAACGCGGCGAAAGCGCCGATGCAAAGCCCGAGCAGGAGCGCAGGAGCCAGAATGTCCGCCGCCTTGTCTGCCCGTACCCGCAGGAAACGGGCAATGAGAAGCGGGAACAGCACCGCGAGCGCGAGACTCCCGAAAAAGCACAACTCCGCCGACCACGACAGACTGCGGAACGCGCCGAAACTCTCCGCAAGATACAGCACGCGGGAGCCGAGCAGACCGCAAAGAATCAATTCAAACAAATCCTCTCCCGAAATGCCCTCGCGACGGCGGCTGTGGCAAAGCGCAAAAACGGTCCCCGCGAGAAACGCGACCAGAAGAATGAGTGCCGACCATGTGACGTCGACTCTGCCGAACAGCGTGAATGCCGTTTTGTTGAAAGAGAAGCGGGGAATCCCCAGACCCTCGAAAAATACGGTTACCTGATTCATAATTTCAGTTTGTCTCCTTTTCGGTTTCGGATTGCGGGAGGATAACGGACAGACACCGCAAATCCGCACGCGTCAGCGTGGGGAGCAGGGCGTTGACCTCGTCCGCCGTAATACTTTCAATCAGCGCGGGCTGACCGAACAGGTCGGCGCCGTCGAACAGATAGGACAGCAGTTCGTTTGCAATTTCTTCGGTGGAATCGTAACTCTGCAACTCGTCCGCGTACAGGACCCGCCGCGCCCGTTCGATTTCGTCCGCGTCAATGCCGGTTTCAATCAGTTTTTCAAGATGTGCAACGATTCGCGCTTCCACTGCGTCGGGGTCGTCCGTTTCGCCCGAAACGGTGTGAAACGCACAGCGGTCGGTGTTGGAATAACTGTAGGAATAGGACGTGGTGAGCAGTCCCTCCTCAAACAGCGTGCCGTAGAGCCGTCCCGCGCGGGAGAAAATGGCTTCATCCAGCAGGTTCATTGCAACGTAGCGCCGCGAACGCGCTTTCGGGTCGGCAGGGAGGACAGGGTCCTTAAAGCCGAGCGTGAAGAGCGGCTTCGCAACCTGCATCCGCGCGTCGATACGGCGGCGGGTCACGGCGTCAGGTTCTGCGGGGCAGGCGCGTTCAATCGGGAACCGTGCCGTCTCTCGGGGGAGAACCCTGTCGCAGACGGCAAGAACGTCCTCGGGGGTCACGTCACCGCAGACCACCAGTGCCATGTTGGAGAGTTGGTAGAAGATGCGGTAGCAGTCGTAGAGCAGACGGTCGGTGATTTCTCCGATGGAGCGCTCGGTCCCGCAGATGTTCTTGCGGATGCCGCACACTGCGTACATTGCTTCCATCAACTGTTGGAAGCAACGGTCCCATGGGCTGTCGTCGTACATCCGGATTTCTTCCGCAATGATGCCCTGTTCCTTTTTCACGGTTTCAGGCGTGAAATAGGGTGTGGTGACAAAGGTCAGAAGTTCCTCCAACGCCTCGGAGAAATGCTCCGTGCAACTGAAGAGATACGCGGTGCGGTTGGCGGTCGTGTAGGCGTTTGCGTCCGCGCCCCAGAGCGAGAACTTCGCAAACGAATCGCTGCCGTCCGGGTTTTCAAACAACTTGTGTTCCAGAAAATGCGCAACGCCGTCCGGAACGGTTACAAATTCGCCGTCCGCCGCGCGGAAGCAGGTGTCCATCGCGCCGTAGCGGGTGGAAAGAATTGCATAGGTTGAGGTCAGTTTCTTGGGAAACACGTATACAGGCAGACCGCTCGGATGCCGGATTTCAAAGTATTGCTCCCGCAGGAGCGCCGATTTATATTCCCTCATCTCCATCGTCGACAGCCTCCTCTCCCGCAAGCGTTCCCTCCAGAAAATAGGTGACCTCCACCGTGACCTTGCGCGCCACGGCAAGCAGGTCCTCCCGCGTGACCGCACAAATGTTTGCGATGCTTTCGTCAATCGGGAGTTGCGCCGCCCGCCCCATCAGCAGTCTGCCGAGCAGATAACTTTCGGTTCCGCCTGCGGAATCCTCCAGTTGGCGATAGGCGTTGACGAGCGATTTCTTTGCCGCCTGCAGTTCTTCGTCGGTGAAGTCCCCCGCGCGCAACAGGTCAAGTTGGTGCAGAATCTCTTCTTCGGCGGCGTCGCGGTTTTCTTTCTTCAGCCCGCAGGAAATCAGGAGACTCCCAAGCATGCCGTTGTAGGCGGAGGAGCAGGAATAGCACAGGCTCTTTTTCTCCCGCACGTAGACGAACAGGCGCGAAACAGGCGAAACGCCGAGCAACTCATTGTATACCGCGCAGGCAAAGAAGTCGGGGTCGCCGAGCAGGATACCCGAGCGAAGACCGAGGACCAATTGGCTTTGCGCAACCGCCAGTGTTTCGGTGACCCGAACAGGCTCGGTGCGTGCCGCCAAGCGATGACCGGACAAGGGAAGCGCGGCGGGAGCGGTCACGAGTCCCTCAAAGCGAGCGGCGAGTGCGCGCGCCTGAACCTGCGGGTCGGTTGACCCAACCGAGAACGCAATGGGATGAAAATCGGCGAGAAAGCGGTGGTAGTAAGCGGTCAGAGCCTCGCGCGTGACTGCCCCCGTTTCCTCCTCACTGCCCCAGAGCGGAATGCCGCACGGCTCGGTTTCATAGAGGACCGCGCGGCAGCGGTCCGCCGCGTAGGCGCGCGGGTTGTTCTTCTGCGCGCGGATGGCATCGCATTGCAGGCTCTTTTCACTTTCGGTGTAAGCCGCCGAGAGCAGCCCGTCCGCGTCACGCACGGGCGCCGACAGAATCTCCCGCATCAGGTCGAGAATCCCACCCATGAGGTCCCCGCTGTCGGGCGGGAGATAGGAGGGGTCCGGAAGATTGGCGGTAAAACCGACGACAAGCAGATTGCCGCGGTAAGAGGACCGCACGGAAAAGCCCGCGCCCCAGAGCCAATCAAGGCGGCGGCTGATGTCGGAAAGGGTTGGGTACTGCCGCGTGCCGCGCCGCAGGACCGAGAGCAGCAGAGGCGCGAGAACGGCGTTTTCACGCGTAATCGGCAGGGTGGAGAGGACGGAAAACAACCCTGTTTTGAAGCGGTCGGTTTCCACCGTATAAAGGGTTGCCGCGCGTCCCGCGGAATAAATGTTCGGTATCATAAGTTCTCCGTTTCGGATTTTGACTATACATCTTATATCATACACCATTTTTTCTTTTTTTGCAACCCTTTTTTGAAAAAAGAAGCGGAAAGCGCGCGCGGGTAGTTGACAGACGGGGATTTTTGGGGTATAATATAGGCAGACAGAATACGTTAGGTCTGTCAGGGCAATACCGGGCAATCCGCGATTGTACCATCGGAATAGCACGGCAATGCCTCAAGAATATGAAAGGAGACCATACACATGACGATTACGAAAGAATCCGTGATTGGGGATATTCTCGATTACGAGCCGGAGACGGCACAGTTCTTCTTTGCCATCGGGATGCACTGCCTCGGATGCCCTGCATCGAGAGGGGAATCGGTTGCCGACGCCTGCGCGGTCCACGGAACCGATGCAGACGCTCTGATCAAGCAGATTAACGACTTCCTTGCCGCGAAAGCGAAATAAGACAAACTCTCCGGCGGGACACGAATGCCCCGCCGGAGCATTTCGACGGACCGTAGACGAAACCTCCGACTTTCGTCGCAGGTAAAGTTTTCGCCCGCCTTTTCTAAAAGGCGGCGCAGTCAAGGGCGCGGAGCCCTTGTTGCCGCCCGCAGGCGGCGAAATTCCTTTCTTTTACGGCGTCTTCTTTTTGCAAAGCTTTTTCTTTGCGCCTCTATGGTCAAAGAAAAAGCGTGAAAGGAATTTGCACTTTTTATAGACAGTGCTGTTTATGTTTACAACATCTAAAATCGATAATAAGATTTAATTTAATTATAAACGGAGGTGCTTTTCGATGTCATCAACCAAAACACCGGACAACCGCCTGTTGTCGGCAATCCCGTATCTGCGGGTTGGCGGCGTGGTTGCGGACATCGGAACCGACCATGCCTATCTGCCGATTGAGGTCTGCCGCAGGGGAATCTGCCGCCGCGCAGTCGCCTGCGATATTAACGAGGGACCCATCAACGCCGCACGGGCAAATATCCGAGCGGCGGGACTGTCCGACCGGATAGATACCCTCTGTACGGACGGTCTGCACGGCGTGGAGCCGTATGCCCCCGACGATATTCTGATTTTCGGCATGGGCGGGGAACTGATTGTCCGTATCCTGCGCGAGGCGCCGTGGGTGCGGAACCACCGAATCGGTCTGATTCTCCAACCCATGAGCCGCGCGGAGGTCCTGCGGTGCTACCTTTGGGAGAACGGATTCTCAATCCTCGGAGAAACGCTGTCCCGCGCAGACCGCCTGTACCAAACGGTTTACGCCCGCTATACGGGCGAGACGGAGACTTTTGACGAAGCGGAACTGCTCGTCGGGCGGGACCGCTTCCTGCTCGCATCGCCGCTTGCGGGGGAATTCCTGCGGCAAAAAATCGCGGTGTTGGAGCATGTTGCTGCGGGAAAGCGCGCGGGTGGCGCGGTTACCGCCTATGAGGACGGGCTGATTGCGAGCCTGCGGAGCAAATTACAATTACAATCTGCGGAGGAAACGATATGACGGTTGGCAAACTGTATGCCGAAATGGAAAAACGCATTCCGCGCGCGCTGTCCTGCGATTGGGACAACGACGGGCTGATGTGCTGTCCGGACCCGGACGCGGAGGTGCGGTGGGTGTTGGTGGCACTTGATGTGACGGGAGATACCGTGCGGCGCGCAATCGACGGCGGCTATGACCTGATTGTTTCGCATCACCCCATGATTTTCCGCCCCCTGCGGGCGTTGGAAACGGGGAACTACGTGGCGAAACGGGCGATTGACCTTGCGCGCGCGGGCGTGTCGGTCATGAGTTTTCACACGCGGTTGGACGCCGTGGAGGGCGGGGTCAACGACACCCTTGCGGGTCTGCTCGGACTGTGTGACGTGACCCCGTTCGGGGACGGCATCGGACGGGTCGGAACCCTCGAAAACGCACACACGCTGTGCAAATTCGCGGAAACCGTGAAGTCCGTAACGGGTGCGCCCGCAGTACTTTGCGCCGACGCGGGACGGGAAGTCAAACGGGTCGCGCTCCTTGGCGGAAACGGCTCGGACGACGTTCCCGAGGCGATTGCAGCGGGGGCGGACACCTATCTCACGGGCGAACTTGCCTACCATTGGTTGGCGGACGCGCGCGAGGCGGGCATCAACCTGTTGGCGGCGGGTCATTTCCACACCGAGAATCCGGTGTGCGAAACCCTGCGGGCGATGCTGACTGAAATTGCGCCGACCCTTACGGTCGACCTATTCGACAGCAACCGCGCGGAACTGATAAGCGGATTTTGATTGGAGGACTTACCATGACGTATGTAATGTCGGATATTCACGGAGCGTATGACCGATTCCTGTCGCTCCTGTCGCAGATTGACCTCGGCGAGGAAGATATTCTCTATGTCGCGGGAGATTTGGTGGACTACGGCGAGAAAGGGATGGAACTGATTGCGGATTTGAGCGTGCGCCTGAACGTGTACCCGATTGCAGGGGACCACGACTACACCGCCGCGCGGATGCTCCACAACTTTGATAAGATGGCACGCGCAGGCGGAATGCCCGACCCCGATTTTATTGCGGAAATGAACGCATGGGTCAGAGACGGCGGACAGCCGACGCTGGACGGGTTCCGCGTGCTGGACAAAGACGAACGCGAGGGGGTGTTGGAATATCTCGGCGACCTGCCGCTGTTTGAGGAGTTCACGGTGAACGGGACCGATTATCTGATGGTCCATGCGGGCATTGCGGGCTACCGCAAGGGGTCCGACCCTGATGATTACAGCCCCGAGGACTTCTTTTCGGAGGTGCCGGACGCGTCTTTCCCGCCGGTGGAGGGAAAGACGCTGCTTGTCGGACACGTCCGAACGGGGAGCGGAAAAATCGAGCGCGGCGTGGGCAGTATTTTTCTGGACTGCGGCGTGGAAAAGGGCGGAAAACTCGGTTGTCTGCGCCTTGAGGACGGAAAGGAATTTTACGCCTGATGCGCAAGAACGAATCGGTGCGCGTGACGGTGGAGGATGTCAATAACCTCGGCTACGGTGTGGGACATCTGGACGGACTGACCGTCTTTGTGCGCGGCGGCGTGACGGGAGAGACGGTCACGGCGAAAGTTATTAAGGTGACGAAAAGTTATCTGGTCGCGCTCGTGCAGGAGATTCCCGAGCGGTCCGAGAAGCGCTGTGCGCCCGACTGCGGGTCCTACCCCGCCTGCGGCGGATGCGTCTACCGACATATCACCTACGCGCACGAACTGGAACTGAAGCGGGCGTATGTCAAAAACGCTTTCCGCAAAGCGGGGGTGGATGCGGAGGCGGAGGAAGTCCGCACAACGGGCAGAACCGAGGGCTACCGCAACAAGGCGCAGTACCCAATCACGGCGGACCCGAGGACCGGTGCGCTTGAAATCGGCTTCTATGCAGGGTCATCCCATCGGTTGGTCCCCGCCGAAAACTGCTGCCTGCAACCCGCCGTTTTCGGGCGTATTTCGCATGACGTGGTGCGTTTTCTCACGGAACACGGCATTTCTGCCTATGACGAGAACACGCACGGAGGTCTGATCCGGCACCTCTACCTGCGGCGCGGAGAAGAGACGGGCGAGGTGTTGGTCTGCTTGGTCCTGAACGGGAGAAGCCTGCCGGACGGGGATGCGTTTGCCGCGGAACTGATGCGGCGTTACCCCGAAATCGTGGGGGTCCTGCTCAACGAAAATACCGAGCGGACGAATGTGGTCCTCGGCGGGCGCTACCGTCTGCTTGCGGGAAAGGATTACCTGACCGACCGCCTTTGCGGGTTGACTTTTCGGATTTCGCCCGAGTCGTTCTATCAGGTCAATCACGGCGCGTGCGAGTTGCTTTACGGAGTGGCAAAGGAGCGCGCGGGGCTGACGGGGCGCGAGCGGGTCATTGATTTGTATTGCGGCATCGGGACCATCGGACTGACGATGGCGGACCGCGCCGCCGAGGTGTTGGGACTGGAGATTGTGCCGCAGGCGGTGGAATGTGCAAAAGAGAACGCACTGCGCAACGGGATTGCGAATGCGCGGTTTGCCTGCGGGGACGCGGGGAACCCCGAGACGTTGCTTGGAAAAGCGGCGCAACTTTCGGGCGGAGATTTGTCGGACGCGGTGGTCATTCTGGATCCGCCGCGGAAAGGAACAACACGGGAACTGATTGCCGCACTGGACGAGTACCGCGTCCCGCGTGTGGTATACGTTTCCTGTAACCCCGATACGTTGGCGCGGGACTGTGCAACCTTTGTTGCGCACGGTTACCGCCTGAGTCCGGTCACTCCCGTAGACCTCTTCCCGAGGACGGGACACGTCGAATCGGTATGCGTATTGTCCAAATAATTCGGGAGCGACCGATGAATTTGCGTCGGTTGCTCTCTTTTTCATTTTCGGAAAAAGACTTATTCTTATTCTTTTTCGGAAACGGAAAGTGGGAATGCGGTTTCGTTTTCTGACAGAAAACCATCCGAAATCTGCTCCGAAATTGTCCGTATTCCAAAAATACGGAAAAAATTCAATTTTTTTGGAAACCATGACAAATTTTGTCAGGGTTTTATGTTAAAATATGGTATGAGAAGGGATTTTGGCAGATGCAATCCCGAAAAATTTTGAAAAAAGAAAGGAATGAACGGTACGATGAATCGAAAAGAATGCTTTTGTCCGACACAGAATCGATTGGGCGCAAAAAAGCGGAATGGGCGGGAGGTGACGGGCCTTGGCGGGCGCGGTTCAGCTTCCCTATAAAACACCTTGGTTTACATTTGCGCAGGAAAGCGCTGCGGCGTGCCTTGCCATGCGCGGACATCCGACGGCTTACAATGCGATTCTGAATCAGTGTACCGCGCTGTCGTTCAACGGGCGGTTTACGGAAAGCGGCGCGGGTTCCCAAATGGGAATTTCGCGCTCCCGCATTTGCAATTTTCCGTGTCTGGAGCAGTATACCATATCGTTTCGGTTCGGGCTTCCGTACTGTCGGGAAATCATCAGGGAGTTCTTGCTGAAAGGTTACTACATCTACTATCGCGGGGTGGATGACTACGACTTGCCGGGGAAAAACGGGTACGGACATCGGCACGGACACCAGGACGGCATTCTGTGCGGTTATGACGACAACGATGGGACCTACCGCATTGCCGCGCTCGACTGCGATTGGCTTTTTCGCCCAATCTGGCTCCCGCAGGAATGCTTTGCGGAGGGACTTCGCGACTGCCTTGCACGCGGGGCGTACAGCAGTTTTACCGCATACCGGATGCGGAATACGCGTATCGGGCTGAACGAAAAGCAGATTTTGCGCTACCTCAGAGAATATACGGACGCAGACGTGGAAGCGGGTACGGAGCGCTTTTTGCCGACCGGTCGCGGGACGGTGGAGGGAATCGGTGCGCAGGAACTTTTGGCGGTGTATCTCGGGAAGTTGGCGGACGGTGAAATCCCGCTATATCAGGCAGACCGTCAGGCGCTTTGCACGGTCTGGGAGCATAAAAGGTGTATGTTGGACCGACTGACCGCCTTGGAACGGCGGCACGGATGGGGACAGTCGTTCAGTTCGCGTTACCGTCCGTTGGTAGACGCGGCATACCGGAACCGGATGCTGTATGCGGTTTGCTGTCAAAAACGCCGTCCCGAACTGCTCGGAAAAATTCGGGACGGACTGCGTGCGGGGAAAGCGGCAGAGCGTGCGATTCTGCTTGATTTTCTGCGTGCGGCGGAAGCAAACGGTGCCTTAATACCGCACCGCGGAAGTTCTGCGGCGCAATCGGGCAACGTCGCACGGTCCAGATGATGTAATATTGAAGGCAACACCGCGCAATTCGCAATTGGCACACTTGCTCGTGTCTTTTCCGTTATACTTCACAAACAATCCTTGCCTGCAGCGCGACTGCAGCCTGCGAATTTTTGTATCGTCTGACGGGAAATCCGACTCTTCGGGTCGTCATTCGCACCATCGGGATTGCGCGGTATTGCCTTAAGGCAATACCGCGCAATCCGCGATTGGCACACTCGCTCGCGCTTTTCCCGTCATACTTCACAAAAATCCTTGCCTGTAGCACGGCTACAGCCTGCGAATTTTTGTATCGTCTGACGAAAAAATCGACTTCGTGATTGCGCCATCGGGATTACGCGGTATTGCCTTAATTTTTACCGTAATAAGCGGCAATTTCACGGAGTGTTTGCAATTCCGCCGACGTCAGGGGCGCGACGTTCCCGACGCGGCGGAATTCGTTTGTGCCGGCGTCCAGAAACGCGATGGCATGCCGCAAAGCCGCAGTCTCCCGCTGGGTCATGCAGGGTCTTGCATACCTGTAATCCATCAGAAATACACCGCCGCGCCTGCCCGTGTCCACACCAATCGGTTTGGAAAGACTCAGCGTGTTCACGTCCCGCATAACGGTCCGTTCCGTAACCCCCAATTCCTGTGCCAATTCCCGCATGGTCCACTTTTTTCGGAGCGTCAGCAATCGGAGAATCCGCTCTCTGCGTTCCTGTGTATTGCTCATTTTTTCCTCCTCCCCCTGTCGGAAAACCGCGTTTTGCCGGATTGTCGGCTGTCGGGTAATAAGTTGAGAAACGGTTGGAAAAGTAACGGAACCGGAACGTATGAGAGAGGAGGGGACCGTTGCAACCGGTCATTTTTTCGATGTGGCGCGGTGCTTCCGAAAAATCCTTTTTTTGCGCTTTTGTGACATTTTTCGACAGAAAGGTAACGTCGGAGGTAATCAGGTGGACTGTTGGTGGATTTACATACGGTAACCTTTCGTGTAAAATAATAACATCAAAGAACGGGAGGTTCCGAAAATGGCAGAAAGAAACTTCAACCGTAACACGGATCCGGAAATGCGCCGCCGTCTGGGGCGTTTTTTTCAGTCGGGGAGAATCCGAAAGAAGATGACGCAGGAGCAGTTGGCGGAAGCGATCGGTCTGACCAAAAAGTCCGTCAGTTTTATCGAGAACGGCAAAACCTATCCAAGCCCCGAAAATATTTTCCGCATGACCAAACTGTTGGACCTGTCTTTGGATGAATTTGTGTTCGGCTATGCGCATATGGGACAGAATTCGGCAGTTCCGGAACTGAATGAGGCGCTCGGCAAACTGAATCCGGAGGCGCAGGAGTGTTTGGTTCGGGTGTTGTTTGAAATCTGTCATATTGCAGAGGCGTGACCTGCCATGGAGTTGACGTATGAGGAAGCGTTCCGAACCTTTTATCGGGGAATCGTCGGATACTGTCTTTCCGAACTCCCGAACGACCCGTTTTCCGCGGAAGACCTTGCGAGTGAATGTTTCCTGCTGTTGTATCGGAAGTGGAATACCTTGCAGAGTCACGCGCCGGTGACGGTGCAGGTCTGGCTGTTCCGGACTGCCCGCAACAAGGTTCTGGATTGCAAAAAGAAGAAACGGTTGCAGACGGTGCCCGTCAATGATGAAGACGAGTGGAACCGGTTGGAATCGGAAATGCAGGATTTGCCCGGACGGTACGATGAGTGGGAGGAGATTGAACGGTACGGTCGGTATCTGGGCGAAATTCGGGATGCGCTCACGGAGGACGAATGGCGACTGTTTGACTTGGTGGTAAACGGGAAACAGCCGTTTCGTCAGGTTTCCGAACAACTCGGAACGACGGAAGCGGCGGCAAAAATGCGGTGGTACCGCTTGCGGGCAAAATTGAAGTTGCTTCTGTCGACGCTGTTTCCGGAGACGGAATCGAAAATACAGTGCTGATTGTCGGAAAGCGGCGGGAGTCTATGGATCAAACATCAATTCTGCCCGCATTTTGTTGCGGCTGACGTGGCATTTGCCCGCAGGGCTACGTATCCGGACTTTTGGGGTCTGCTTCGGCAGCCCTTTTTTTATGAGAAATACTCCAATCGAAAAAAATACGTTTATTTGGCGTGTCCCGTTGAAAAAGACAAAAAAATATGTTATAATTATCTCAGGGATGCCGTGCAGTCCGCAGTTGCGCTGTCGGAACGGAGCGGTATTGCCCGAAACCGAAAGGAATACGGACGTCACGGCGCATCCCGCAGAAGCGGGTGCGGCGGGGGAGGAGATTTATGCGCGGAGCAATTTTATATGTTCACGGAAAGGGAGGGGATTCGACCGAAGCCGCACGCTTTGGTCCGCTGTTCCCGAACTGTGCGGTGATGGGGTTGGATTATCGGTCCGATACGCCGTGGGGAACGGGAGAGGAGATTCGCGTGGCGGTCCGCGCGCTGGTCCGCGAGTGCGGGCAGGTATCTCTGATTGCAAACAGTATTGGCGCGTATTACGCAATGAATGCGGGAATCGGCGCGCAGATTGAGCGCGCGTATCTGATTTCGCCGGTTCTGGATATGGAACGGCTTATTCTTGACCTGATGCGTCGGGCAGGCGTGGACGAGGCAACCCTGCGAGAGCGGGGAACGGTCCCGACCGATTCCGGCGAGGTGCTGTCGTGGGAGTACCTGAGTTACGTGCGGGAGCATCCGATTGAATGGAACGTGCGGACCGATATTCTGTGGGGAAGCGAGGACGCGCTGATTCCGCGGGAAACGGTGGAAGCCTTTGTGCGGGAGCATCCCGCAACGCTGACCGTGATGCAGGGCGGAGAGCATTGGTTCCATACGAAAGAGCAGTTGCGGTTTCTGGACCGTTGGCTGGAACGGTGCAAAAAGGCGTCGCTTTTCTCGGGTAAATAGAAACGAACGGCGTAAAAACGACAATATTCCGGAACGGAAATAAAAATCAAGAGTGAGGTAATACCATGGTAAAACACGTTGTCTGCTTCAAACTGAAAGACTGCACGCCCGAAAAAGCGGAGGCGGCACGGGACCTGCTCCTGACGATGCGGGGGAAGGTCCCCGAAATCGTCGGACTGTTTGCGGGGGCGGATTTTCTGCACAGCGAGCGGAGTTATGACGTGATTCTGGAGGTTACGGTCAAGGACCGCGAAGCACTGGAACGCTATCAGCGCGACCCCTACCATTGCGGAACGATTAAGCCTTATATGCACGCGGCGCGGGAAGCAAGCGTTGCGGTTGACGTGGAAATTCCGGACTGAAACGGAATCCGCACAACCGAGCGGTTGCGCCACCGTTCCCGGGCGATGCGTTCCGACGGCGTTTTTTTGGGGGGGGATGCTCCGCGGGAGTAGCCCGCGGCCCGAGGGATGATTTTACGAAAGGAAGTATCAGGATTCATGTCTTTCATTCAAAAATTCGGAAAGACGCAGGTGTCGCGTTATCTTGCAATCGCGCTGTTTGCGGTTGCTTACGCGATGGTGTATGAAATATTCGTGTTCCCGAATGACTTTGCCCCCGCAGGTGTCAACGGGATTGTGACCATGATTCAGTATCTGTTCCACTTTAAGGTCGGGTACCTGTCGCTGATTGTCAATATCCCGATGCTTGCAGTGGCATTCTTTGTGCTGAATCGGTCCTACGCGTTCCGAACGCTGACCTTTATCCTTGTGTTTTCCGCAACGCTTCTTATCAGTGAACAACTCGGAATCGCGGAATCCGAAATCGTGTTCCGCTCGGAGGATGTGGGCGGCAGACTGCTTGCGGCAATCGCGGCGGGACTGTTCAACGGGTTTCTCTACAGTATGTCGGTCCGGATGGGCGGCTCAACCGGCGGGAGCGATGTGGTGGGGGAATTCATCCACCATGCGCATCCCGAATACAACACGGTGTGGATTATTTTCACCATCAACGTGGTGGTGGCGTTGGGGTCGTTCTTCGTTTACGACTTCCGCTATGAGCCGGTTATCCTCTGCGCGGTCTACATTTTCGTCAACAGCCGGACTTCCGATGCGATTTTCAAAGGAAATCGCGCGGCGGCAAAATTTGAGGTCATCACCACACAGCCTGAGCAACTTTCGCGGGAACTGATTGCCGCTTTGCATCACGGCTGTACGGTTATCCGCGCGGAGGGAATGTACACGCATTCAAACCGTGCCATGTTGATTTGCGTCGTCAACCGCCGTCAGGTGGTGGACTTTGAGCGCATCATCCGCAAATACGACAACACGTTTGCGTATATTTCCACGGTGAACGGAATCGTCGGAAACTTCAAAAAAATCAAATGAAAAGCGACGTCATCGCCTGAAAAAAAGAGCGGCGCCGAGGTTACGACCGCAACCTCGGCGCCGCTCCGTTTTATTCGGAGAGATTCTGCATTTTTTTGTCCCGTATCTGCTTTTCCAGATTTGCAATCTGTCCGCGCATCAGCGTGATTGCCTTGATATATTCCGCGAGCGCTTCCGCACCGTCCTCGTCTTCGGAGGTAAAACTGAGATAGGCAATCTCACCGAAATCCTCGTATGCCGAGCGCAGGCGCATTTTTTCGGTCCGAAGTTGGAGCCGCAGGACCGCCAAGTCGGTCGCATTTCCGAGTTTTTCCGCCGCGGCGCCGGTCATCTGCCGCGTTTGTTCCTGAAATTCTTTCCATGTCATGCGCATTTCCTCCCGTTTGGTCCTCTTGCTATATTATATACCGAACGGGCGCGAAAATCAAGCGCTTTTCGGAAATTTTCCGCGATTCCGCATGAAAATCGGCAGAGACGGAAAAAATGACGGAAAAGGGGGGATTTCAATGAATCATCAGTCCATGGACCGCGAAACCTATCGTCGCTTTGCCGACGCGCACGCGCCGCATTCACCGACGCCGAGAAACTGCCTGCGCGCATTTCTGGTGGGCGGAATCATTTGCACCGTCGGGCAACTGCTCCGCACGTTCTGGAGCGAATGCGTGCATCTGAACACCGCCGACAGCGCGACCATGACCTCAGTGACGCTGATTTTCATTGCCGCACTGCTCAGCGGTATCGGCGTATTTGATAAAATCGCGCGGTTTGCGGGTGCCGGCACGTTGGTTCCCATCACGGGATTTGCCAATGCCGTTGTGTCTCCCGCCATCGACAGCCATGCTGAGGGACTCATTCTCGGCGTTGGTGCCAAAATCTTTACCGTGGCAGGTCCCGTCCTGCTTTACGGGACCCTTGCGGGCGGTATCTGGGGCGTGATTTTGTGGGTTGTCAGACTGTTTTAAGGCAACACCACGCAATCCGAAGATACAATTTTCAGATGTTAAAAATGTGTTAATTCTTTGCCGACGCAGTGGAAAAAAGCCCATTGATATGATATACTGTAAAGGGATATTTGGAAAAACGGAGGGTTTTGTCCACGTGGCGTTGTATTTCGATTTGCATACCCATCTGCTCTGCGGAGTGGATGACGGAGCAGCGAGCGAAAAAGAGATGTTTGCCATGTTGGATATGGCATACGCAGACGGCACCGGAGCCATCTGTCTGACCCCGCATTTTTCCCCGTATCTGTTCGGGGATACATACGAAAGTTCGCAGGCGGCTTTTGAGGTCCTGCGAGAGTATGCGGAAAAGACTTACCCCAATCTGAAACTGTTTCTCGGTCACGAGTTGGGGTACTACGACGGTTGCATCGAGGCGCTTGACAGGGGAAAATGCCGAACGTTGGCGGGAAGCCGCTACGTGTTGGTGGATTTTCCGGAGGACGTGGAATTTTTTCAGATTGAATGCGCCATCGGGAGATTGCGCAGCGCGGGTTACCGCCCCGTTCTGGCACATGCGGAGCGTTACCGATGCCTTGCCGCACATATGGCGTGGGTTACGGAATTTCACGAAAGCGGCGGGGTCGTTCAGGTCAATGCCGCCGATGCGGTCGGCGGATGGGGCAGGTCGGCAAAGTCACTTTGGAAAAAGTTGGTCAGGGAACATTTGGTCGACATCGTTTCGTCGGACGGTCACAATCTGACCTCCAGACAACCGAAAATGTCGGTCTGTATGGATTTTCTTTCCCGCTATTGCGACGCGGAACAGGTGCGCGCGCTGACGTGGGGAAATGCTTGGCGGGTGGTTCGGGACGAGCCGCTTGACACCGTGATGGAAGACAGCGCTCCGGAACGAGTTCCGGTAGCTACATCAGAAAGGACGTGGGGGTATGGAAGAAACGAGAAACACAGAAGAAACGAACGGTCGGGAAATTGAAATTCACTTGAGGGATTTCCTCAAGGTTTTTCTGCGGTGCTGGTGGGTGTTGCTCTTGGTCGGCGTGTTGGTATGCGGCGGTGTGTTCGGCGTGATGAAAGCGACGCACGTCCCGCTTTATACCGCCACGGCAAAGGTTTACATCATCCGGACCTCCGGCTCTATGCAGGCGGCGCAGGTCTCCATTTCCAACGCATTGGTCAGTGATTTCGTGGAATCGGTGTCGATGGGGAATGTGCTGACCAAAACCCGTGAGGAGTTGGGAATGTATTCGCTTTCCAACAAGGAACTCTCGGGCATGGTGAAGGTCAGCAACACCGAGGGGTCACGCCTGATTACGCTGTCGGTGACCGCCGCAAGCGCGAAAGACGCGGTGGATTTGGTGGACTCGTTGGCGCGGAACAGTGTGGGATATTTTAACGATAATCTGGTGAAAGAAGAATATTCGCAGTACGTCGATAAACTCGACACGGCGCACCCCGAGAACTGTGCGGTTGTTTCCAACCCGATTTCCATGAAGAAGATTCTGCTTGTGGGAATCATAGCGGTTCTGCTTGCGTACCTCGTATTCTTCATCATTTACATCTCGGATGACAAAATCAACACGGCGGACGATTTGGACCAATACCTCGGCGTGAATCTGCTCGGGCAGATTCCTTACCGTCATGCACCCCGTGAAAAGTCTGCGGCGGCGAAAGGAGACAGAACATGAGGACAGTAGAGTTGATTCTGGAGGATGGCAAGGATTACGGCACGCTTGAGGCGTTCAATACCCTGCGGACCAATATTCTGTTCAGCGGGCGGGACATCAAAACCATTCTGGTCACAAGTTGCGTGGCGGGCGAGGGAAAAAGCACGGTCGCGTTTGAAACGGCTGTCAGTCTTGCGCGCATCGGTAAAAAGGTGCTGTTGATTGACGGAGATTTGCGGAAATCCGCTTACGCAAGCCGCTACACAAGGGAAAAAGGACTGACGGGGCTGAGCCAGTACCTGTCGGGGCAGTTGGATTTGGACAGCGTGCTGTACGCAACGCAACTGCCGACGCTGAACGCCATCTTTGCGGGTCCGTTCCCGCCGAACCCGACCGAATTGGTTGGGTCTGCCGTGTTCGGTGAGTTGGTACAGGCGGAGCGGGAGCATTATGACTACATCCTGATTGATACTCCGCCGCTCGGACTCGTGATCGACGCGGCGGTGATGGCACCGGCTTGTGACGGCGCACTTCTCGTGGTCGGCGAGGGGACGGTCAGTTACCACATGGCGCAGCGCGTCATCGGACAACTCCGCAAAAGCGGATGCCGGATTCTTGGTGCGGTCCTGAACCAGACCCGCAGGAGAAAGGTCAGCAAGAGCAAGTATTACGCCTCTTACTACGGCAAATACACTGAAAAATCAAAATAATACCAATACCGATGGGCTGTAAAGGGGAATTTCAGACTTTTACAGCCCATTGCCAATTCCAACGATTGGAGGAAAGGAACGGCTATGAACATTTGGCACGATATGGACCCCAAACAGATTAACGCATCCGATTTTACGGCAGTAATCGAGATTCCGAAAGGAAGCAAATGCAAGTATGAGTTGGACAAATACACAGGGCTGTTGCGTCTGGACCGCATTCTGTATACATCCACGCACTATCCCGCAAACTACGGTTTCATCCCGCGCACGTTCGCGGATGACGGAGACCCGCTGGACGTTCTGGTGCTTTGCTCCGAG
>CAZVYZ010000034.1:0-18514 GCA_964630695.1 uncultured Ruminococcus sp. | reverse complement strand
GGACTTCTCCTTAAGAAGTCCCCTAAGCAGGGTTCGGGACAGAGTCCCGAGGTCTCCCCCTACTCCTCCACCATGCGGGACATTTCGCGTTGCGCCATAACCAAACCATAGTAAATACCGCGGCGTTCCATCAACTCGGCGTGCGTGCCAACCTCGGCAACCCGACCGCCATCCAGAACCACAAGCCGCGTCGCAGAGCGGAGCGTGGAAAGGCGGTGCGCAATGGCAACCGTCGTGCGGTTTTTGGTCAGGAGCGAGAGCGCATCCTGAATCAATTTCTCGGTCTCGGTGTCAAGCGCCGAGGTCGCCTCGTCCAGAATCAGGAGTTTCGGGTCGTGTAGCAGCGCGCGCGCAATCGCAATCCGCTGCCGCTCCCCGCCCGAGAGCGTGTAACCTCGCTCCCCGATGTAGGTGTTGTACCCGTCCGGCAGATTCACAATGAACTCGTGCGCCCCCGCATACTTCGCCGCACGAATCACCTCGTCGCGCGTCGCGTCCGGCTTCGCATAGGTCAGATTCTGCCAAACGCTCCCCGCAAACAGGAAATTCTCCTGAAGCACCACGCCGATGTGCCGCCGCAATTCCGCCTGCGGGATGTCGCGAATGTCCACCCCGTCCAAAAGAATCGCGCCGTCGTCTACATCGTACATCCGCATCAAAAGGTTAATCAGCGTCGATTTTCCGACGCCTGACCGTCCCACAAGCCCGATGAATTCCCCGGGTGCTATGTGCAGACTGACGTCGTGCAGAACCTCGTCCCCGTCCCCGTAGCCGAACGATACGTGGTCGATTACAATATCCCCGCGCACATCGGTCGGAACCGTCGGCGTCGGGCTGTCGACAATTTCGTCCGGCGCGTCCAGTAAGCCGAATACATTGGAAAGCGCCACTGCCGCGAGCGCCATTTGCCGCGGAACCCTGATGAGAACGGCAAGCGGCGAATAAATCATGCCTGCGTAGGAGGACAGCTGCGACATCTCGCCCGCAGTCATCTCGCCCGCAATCATCTTTCTGCCCACAAAATACAACAGCACGAACTCTCCGATTCCCATCAGGAAATTCAGAATCGGCATCAGGATTGCCCAAATCTTCTCCTGCCGCAGTTGCGCGTCACGCTCGTTTGCCGCCATGGAGACAAACCGCTCCTCTTCGCGCTTTTCCATTCCGTATGCCTTGACCACACGAATTCCCGAAAAGACGTCATGCAGAACCGCATTCCCCCGCGCGTTCAAATCGCGCGTCCGGCGCGCCAATTGCGTGAAAAAGCGGCGAAACATCCGAAATGCCAGCGTAATGAGCGGCGCCGGCAACAGAATCATCAGCGCCAGTCGCCAGTCCACCCAAAACAGATAAACCGAAACGGCAAGGAGCAGAAGTCCCTGCTCCAATATATTCGGGAGTACGTCGACAATGAAATTTTTGATGCGGTTGGTGTCCCCGTTCACCCGCTTCATCAGTTCACCCGAGGTCATGCGGTACACGCTCCCGACCGACAACGCCTGTACCCGACGGAACACCGTGTCGCGCAAGCGCACCACCAGACGGTTCCCCGCAACCGTGAGGAACCACGTCCGCGCCATCCCAAACAGCCGCCCCGCGAGATTAACCGCGAGAAGCGTCAGGATGACACCGAGAAAGCCCGCAAGATATGCAGACGCTTCCGAATTCCGGATATAATCGTCCACCATGTGCCGGTTAATGAACGGAATCACCAGGCTGACCGCGGTTGACGCAAGGAAAAACAGCATCGTCAGCGCGATGAAACCGAATTCGGGCTTGGCGAGCCGCAACAAACGCAGAAGCGCCGATTTTGCAGACGTTTGCGGAATTCGCGGTCCCGCCGGTACGTCGTTTCCCCGTCCGACGGCTCCTCCCGCAGTCCTGCGCAGAATGCGGTTGACCGTCCGCACGAACGCCGCGGCATCGGCAGTGCATTTCGCGGTCCCGCGGGCGAGCAGCAACGCTTCCCCCGTCCGCGTTTCGGCAACCAGTTCCACACTCCCAACCCCGCCCGAGGACGTAAGATGCGCCAGTTCTTCGAGCGGCACCGTGCGCGTCCGTGTTCCGTCCTCCCAAATCTCCAGTGCATCGGCGGTGCAGACCAACAGCGTTTCGCACCGCTTCCCCGCCACGGTGGCGGAAAGGTCGGTTGCAAGGCAGGCGCGCGGCGGATTTTGGCGATAGGTCGGAGAGACGGCAAACAACCGCTCGGTCGCCGTCGGTTCCTGTTTCCGTTTTCGCAGTTTTCGCATCACGCCACCTCAGATATACAGGTCCAGCCGTTTCCGACTGCCCCTGTCGAGCGCGGCAAGGTCGGGAATCTCGTAGCGGTTCCCGTCCACGTCCGAAAACGTGACCGACTTCTCCCCCACGCGGAAAATCGCACGGTAGGGGTCCTGCACGGTAAAGGTCAGTTTGCCCGCGTCGGCGGTTACGACCGTCCAATAGGAGAAGCCGTACTTTTCACGCACGCGCAGGATGGAAGTAATCTGCGGCGCATAGTAGCGCAGACGCAACTCATCTTCCAAAAGGGTCCGTGTCTCCCCCGCAAACAGCGCGGTGGAGCGGATGATGCCGCGCTCGTCACCGTCCGTGTCCAATGCGGAAATATACTCCCACGGCAACTCAAACGGAAATTCGCGGCAGAGATTGACCCGCGTTTCCTTGCCGTCCATTGTCAGATACAGCAGTCCGTTCTTTCGTTCAAACCGCGCGTTTTCGGGGGTCAGCCAGACCGTGACCGCCATTTCTTCCAGCGTGCGTGCGCGGCGCCCGCCGTCATCGGGTCTTTCCCGTCCCGCGCCCCTGTCTCTCGGACCGCCCATGGGCGGCGGGGGCGGCATTCCGTGTCCCATCATGGTGTTTCCCTCCTCATACTTTCAAACGCTCAAACTCTCAAACTTTCAAACTCATTCCGCAATTCCCGCCTGCCGCAGAGCGTCCAGTTGCAGGGTGTAAAGTCGGTGATAGATGCCGTCCTCTTTGGCAAGCAGTTCCCGATGCGTACCCCGCTCGGCAACCTTTCCGCGTTCAATCACAACCAACCCGTCCGCGTCGCGCAGGGTCGAGAGCCGATGCGCAATCATAATGGTGGTCTTGCCCACAATCAGACCCGAGAGCGCTTCCTGAATCCTGCGCTCGGTGGCAGTGTCCATTGCCGCGGTCGCCTCATCGAGAATCAGAATCTTCGGGTTCTTCAGAATCGCCCGCGCGATGGAGATGCGTTGCCGCTCCCCGCCCGAAAGTTCCTGAAAGCCGAACCCGACGCGGGTATGGTATCCGTTCGGCAGGCGGACGATGAAATCGTGCGCTCCCGCACATTTCGCCGCTTCAATCACCTCGTCGTAACCTGCCTCGGGCTTGGCATAGCGGATGTTGTCGAGAATCGTCCCCATAAAGAGGTAGGTCTCCTGCGACACAATCGCAACGTTGCGGTAGACCGTTTCAAGCGAGAGGTCCTTCACGGGAATCCCGCCGATGCGAACCTCCCCCTCCTCGGGGTCATAAAGGCGCATGAGCAGATTCGCAAGCGTACTTTTTCCCGCGCCCGTATGTCCCACAATGCCGAGCACACCGCCCGCCGGCACGCTGAAACTCACATCGTCAATCACCCGCCTGCCCTTGCGGTAGGAAAAGGAAACGTGGTCGAACTCCACGCCGCCGTCAAGCGTCTCGGGACAGAGTGCATCCGGCTTTTCGCGCACTTCCGGTTCCGCATCCATGATTTCATACAGGCGGCGGAGCGCGTTGGTGCAGTCAGCGGAACGGTTCATCATATCCGAGAAGAAGAACAACGGAGAGTAAATCATATTCATGTACGCAATCACCGTCAGCAGTTTGCCGTACGTCATACCGCCGTAGTCCTGCATGACCATCCAACCGCCAACGCCCCACGCAATAATATTACCGAGGAACAGGAGCGCTCCCGACACCGTCCCCACGCAGGTGTGATAGACCCGCAGGTTCCGTTCGCTGTCCGCCAGCGCACGGCTGTAGCCCGTAAAACGCCGAATCTCGCTCTTTTCCTGCGAAAACGCCTTGACAACGCGCATTCCCGACAGCACGTCCGCGAGGAATCCGCTCAGCCGCGAGGAACCCGCAAAGCGCTTGGCGTGCAGACTGCGCTCCCCCCGAAACATCGTCCGCATCAGAAAGAAAAACAGCGGAACCGGCAGCAGCGCAAACAGGGCAAGCAGGGGCTGAATGGTCAGAAGCAGTATGACCAGAACCGCAACCTGCACGAGGTTGACCACCAGATACGGGATACCGTCACAGAAAAATTCGTAGATTGTGTTGGAATCGTCGTTGATTTGCGTCATCAGTCCGCCGGTCTGACGGTCGGTGAAAAAGCCGAGAGAAAGACGTTCGATGGCATGAAAAATCGTTTGTCTGAGACTGAAAGTCATCTTCGCCGCCACCTTGGAGGACAGCCAGTTATTCAGCATGGAAGCAAGCATCCGAAGCAGTTTGGTGGCAACGAGCAGAAACAGGACGAACAGAAGCGCTCCCGCGAAACTGCCGTTTTCGTCGATGACCTCATCAAACAGGAACCCGCCGGAAAGATAGGGCGCGACGATTCCCGTAACGGTCAGGAGAACGAGCGAAGCAAGCAGGACCGCGAGGCTCCCGCGATACGCCGAGAAAAATTTCCACGTTCTGCGGAACAGTTGCCCCCGCTTTACGCAGTGCGGACAGACCCGGCGGTTCGGGTTCGGGAACCGCCTCCCGCAGGTCGGGCAAAAGCGCGCGTCGGGCAGGTCGGCAGGGTCGACTTCAAAGGGTTCCCCCCGCGCCTGCTTTTCCGCATAGCGGGCAAACAGACGGACCGATTCCAGACAACTGTTGGTAAAAGACGCAAAAAGAACAGTCTCCCCCGCAATATCGGCAACAAGGACCGCCGTGGAGCGTCGTTCCTCCACGGCAAGCCCGCCGACCTCTGTCAGGGGGTACTGTTCCGTATTCCCGTTTTTCCAGACCGTGCGCCCGTCCGATTCCCGTTCTGTGTGTCCCGTCAACATCCAGAGTCGGTCACAGTCGGTCAGCAACCAGATTTCGGCAGGCTTCCCGCTTCGGTCGCGGTCAACGAAACAGGCAAGTTCCAACCGCTCCGCGTCAATTCCGAGAGACGGCAACGCTTCGGTCAGCCCGTTGGGCATCCGATTGATACTCAGCACAGATTTCTCCTTTCCCGAATTGCCGAACACCGCTTATGTGGCAATTCCGTCAGTCATATCCCGCATCGGTACCATCCCGCCCCGTCAGCGGAAACGCACCGCAGACCGATTCGCTGACATCGGTCAGCAGTCCGTTGAACAGAACGAACACCACCATCGAAAGTGCAAACTGGATCAGCCAAATCCAACCGTAGCGCGGTTGCAGGAAAATTTCCGCAATCTTTGCGCATGCGGAAAGCATCGTGAAAATCATAATCAGATTCGCGCGTCTGCGCCTTGTCTGCATATCCCGCTCAGCGCTCATACGGGAGATTGCGTCCTCCCCCACCGCAAAGCGTTTTGCCATCCGCATCACGCAAATCAGAACACAGCCGACGAACAGTGCCGTCAGCACCTCCTCGATGGACGCAAGCACGCAAACCGGAAAATAGCGTTCGTATGCCGCGGGATCCAAAAGCGACGCTTTCGGCACGTAGTCCCGCAGATACCGCACGTTCAAAAGGGTTCGCGGAATGCCGACCACCGCCACGGACAGCCCGACCCCCACGAGCATCGAACTGCCCTGCATCAGGTTCCCGAGGATAAAGCATCCGCACAAAACCACCAACACACTACCCCAGTCGGGCAGGAATTCGTAATACAGAAGCGACAGGTTTGCCGAGAGCAGAACACCGACCCGCAAAAAGGTAAAGCCCGCGCCAAGACGCCGCCGCAAAAGCAGTCCCGTATCCGGCAGAATCTCGCGCTCGTATCTCGCCCGCAGGCTGTCAAGCCACGCCGTTTCGCGTTTCCACGCGCCGAAAAAGCGCCACCACATTCCGAGAAAGACCAATCCCGTCGCGCCCGAAACGACTGCCGCAATCAGGCGAAACAGGTCGCGGAACCGATACAGCGAGGTGTTGTAAACACCCTCCTGACGGAAAACGGTCAGCACCGTGAGTTCCGGCAAAACGGTCAGCACCGCATGAAGAATCAGAAACAGGGCGGTCACGGTCAGCATCCTGTCGCACAGACTTCTGCCGCGACGGTTCGGCGTTGCAAGACCGTTCCGCGCACCGCCGCATTCCGAAAGTGTTGAAATGCCCCGCCAGAAACTGCGGAACGCCGGCAACAGAAAGCACAACTCCAACACCGCAAACGAAAACGCAAACAGCAGCGTCCAGACCGGCGCCTCGTAGGGGTTGAGTTTGTCGCTCGTGTTCCCGAGAAACACGAACACCAACAGTTCTGCCGCAATCCGCGCAAGCCCTATCCAAAGCATTCTGCGGAAGTTCCGTTGCGCGTCGGCAAGGTCGTCATTCATATCCGCCAACGCGGAAATTCCGACCGTGACAAACAACCAACCGATTATATCCGGCAAAAAGTCCGCCACGCCGACAACCGGCTCCCACAGAAAGCAGATACCGAGCGTCAGCCAGAAAAAGCCCATTGTTTTCTCTTTGTACATCAACGGTTTCCTCCCGATTTCCGGTTTTTCCGCTCCCGCCGTCTTCGCAGATCCTCCTCGCGCGAGGCGCGGGTGCTGTCCGCCGCACGGTGAAAATTGTTTGCAAACCGCTCCCCCATCCGGTTGAGGAATTTCCAACGATAGGGCTTCGGCGTCTGGTCCTCATCTCCCGCAGGACAGATGTTCTTGCAACAGGAAACGAGCAGGCAGATGTCGCAAATCCGCCAGAACAGCAGAAAAACCGTCAGCGGTACGCCGAGCTGCGCCGCAACCGATTGCGGAAGGAACACCTGCGCCACCGTATACAGTGTCGCATAACCGACCCCCACGATTGTATCGAACACCGCATCCCGCACCGTGCGCGGCAGGTCCACGATTTTCGCAATGGTCGCAATGGCGTAATAGCCCGTGAAATGGAACAGCATCACAAGTCCGAAGTCCACCCATGCCACCGCCGCCGTCGCGCCCGCCGTTACGAACGGAATTCGCCACAAAAAGGTCTCGCCCAGTTCCCGCAACGCATCGTAGACCGTCAAGGGAAGCAACAGGCAGACCGCACAGAGCGGGAAACGGAATGCCGCGTTGTATTTTTTCAGTTCCCACAGCCCGCGCAGAATCAGCGTATACCCAAGCAAATGGGCAAGGAACCCGAAATTCAGCATCGCCGCGACCGAATAGAGCAAAAAGGAGATTACGTATCCAAGAAACAGCCATCCGAATCCCATTTTCGTAATCTCCTTTTCTTTCAAATTACTGCCCGTCCTGCGAATTCTTGCGCATACAGCAGTTTTTGTACTTCTTACCGCTCCCGCACGGGCAGGGGTCGTTTCTGCCGACCGTCTCTTTTGCCGCCGCAGGCGTATTCTTCTTCACAACGGGACGTCTCTTCTCTCCGCCCTCAAAGCCCTCGGTAATCGGCTTTGCGACCTGCACCCGACGGATGGTCTCCTGCGGCCGCGGCACGACCGTGAGAATCATGCGCACCGTGTTCTTGCGGATATCGTCAACCATACCGTCAAACAACTCCGCGCCGCGAATCCGATATTCCGTAACGGGGTCTCTTTGCGCGTAGGCTTGCAGACCGACGTTGTTTTTGAGGTCCTCCATCGTGTCGATATGCTCCATCCATGCCGAATCGACATTCCGGAGCAGGACCGCACGTTCCACCTCGCGGAACACGTCCTCGCCGAACAGCGTTTCTTTCTCGTGATAGCGGTCAAGCGCACGGTTTGTCAGCCGCTCGGTCAGTTCCTCGCGCGTCATTTTTTTCAACTCGTCCTCGCCGTAGCGGAAGTCGTCCTCCGTGGTCAGCCAGCCGAGGAAGTGTGCGCGCAGTCCCTCAAGATTCCACTCGTGCGCCGGCGCGTCGCCGCCCGTGAAGAAATGTACGGCATCGGCAACGGTCTCGGAAATCATGCGCTGAATCGTGGGAGAGATATTCTCCCCGTCCAACACCTCGCGGCGTTGGTTGTAAATCAGCGTCCGTTGCTGATTCATCACGTCATCGTAGGAGAGGACGTACTTTCTTCTCTTGAAGTTCGCCGCCTCAATGCGCTTCTGCGCGCGCTCGATGGCGTTGGACAGAATCTTCGCGTCAATCGGCATATCCTCGGGCATTTTCAGCGCCTCGACGATTCCTTGGAACCGGTCGGTGCCGAACAGGCGCATCAGGTCGTCCTCCATGGAGAGGTAGAACTTCGATTCGCCCGGGTCGCCCTGCCGTCCGGAACGACCGCGCAACTGGTTGTCAATCCGTCGGCTTTCATGCCGCTCGGTGCCGAGGATGAAAAGTCCGCCCGCCGCCTTGACCTTTTCCGCCTCGGGTTCAATCTCGGCACGGTGCTTCTCCACCAGTTCGCGGAACAGTTTCCGTGCCGCAATCAACGCCTCGTCATCGGTGTCGGTCATGCCGGTACACCGCGCAATATATTCCTCGGAAATGCCCTTTGCGCGCATCTCCTCTTTCGCCATGAATTCGGGGTTACCGCCAAGCAGAATGTCGGTTCCGCGCCCCGCCATGTTGGTGGAAATCGTCACTGCGCCGAGTTGCCCCGCCTGCGCGACAATCGCCGCTTCTTTGGCGTGGTATTTTGCGTTCAGGACCGTATGCGGAATGCCCGCATCCCGAAGCATTTTCGACAGTTCCTCGGACTTATCGATGGAAATCGTACCCACAAGCACGGGTTGCCCTTTGGCATGGCACTCCCGCACCTGTTCGACAATTGCGTTGTACTTGCCCCGCATGGTCCGGTAGACCGCGTCAGGGTGGTCATCGCGAATCATCGGCTTGTTGGTCGGAATTTCAATCACGTCCAACTTGTAGATTTCGCGGAACTCGTCCTCTTCGGTCAGTGCGGTACCCGTCATGCCCGAAAGTTTTCCGTACATCCGGAAATAGTTCTGAAACGTGATGGTTGCGAGCGTTTTGTTCTCTTTCTGAATCTGAACGCCCTCTTTGGCTTCGATAGCCTGATGCAGACCGTCCGAATAGCGTCTCCCGGGCATCAGACGTCCCGTGAAACTGTCGACGATGATGACCCCGTTTTCGTTGACCACATAGTCCACGTCGCGGTGCATACAGCCGTGTGCGCGGATTGCCTGATTGACATGGTGCGCAATCATGATATTCTCTTCGTCCGACAGGCAATCGATACCGAAATATGCCTCGGTTTTCTTGGAGCCTTTTGCGGTCAGGACCGCGTTGTTCGCCTTTTCGTCCACGATATAGTCCGCGTCGATGTCATCGTGCGTTTCCTTGTCATCCAGTTCCTTAATCACGAATTTTTTCATGGTACGGACCAGACGGTCGGTGCGCTCGTAAAGGTCGCTGACCTGTTCGCCCGCGCCCGAAATAATCAGCGGTGTTCTTGCCTCGTCGATGAGGATGGAGTCTACCTCGTCCACGATTGCAAACGCGTGTCCGCGCTGAACCATCTGCTCCTTGTAAATCACCATGTTGTCCCGCAGATAGTCAAACCCGAACTCGTTATTGGTTCCGTAGGTGATGTCCGCAGCATACGCCGCGTGCTTTTCCGCATTCGACTGTCCGTGGACAACCAGACCCGTAGTCAGCCCCATGAATTCATAAACACGCCCCATCTCCTCGGCACCCACGCGCGCGAGGTAGTCGTTGACCGTGACGATATGAACGCCCTCACCCGTGAGTGCGTTGAGATATGCGGGCAGGGTGGCAACCAAGGTTTTTCCCTCACCCGTTTTCATTTCCGCAATTCTGCCCTGATGAAGGACGATACCGCCCACGACCTGCACGCGGAACGGGCGCTTTCCGAGAACGCGGTCATCCGCTTCCCGCACCGCCGCAAACGCATCGGGCAGAAGTTCGTCAAGCGTTTCTCCCGCCGCATAGCGCGCCCGAAGTTTTTCGGTCACGCCACGCAACTCGTCGTTGCTCATGGCGGCATAGGTATCCGCCAGAGCGTCCACGCGGTCCGCGATGACGTTGACTTTCTTCAACTGATGTTGGCTGTAGGTTCCGAACAGTTTGCTTATAAGAGACATAACCGGTCCTTTCCGCACCCGAGGGTGCCGACAGAATATTATGGTAAAGCACCACGTCGGTCATCGGTGCCGATTCAAGGCAACACCGCGCAAAGGCTTGCCGTTTATAACTATATAATTATAGCGTATTTTCGTTTCAAAAACTATTCTATTTTGTAAATTTTATCAATCCCGTGCAAATTCTTCACCGCAGGACTTGCGAAAAGCGGAAAAATGTGCTATCCTATTCCCAACCACACGAAAGGGAACGGAATATGAAACCCATCAATATCGTACTTCACGAACCGGAAATTCCGCAGAACACGGGCAACATCGCGCGGACCTGCGCCGCCACGGGCGCGGCGCTTCACCTCATCCGCCCGCTCGGGTTTGAAATCGATGACCGCAAGCTCAAGCGCGCGGGACTGGACTACTGGCACTACCTCGACATCACCTATTACGACGGTCTGGAGGACTTTTTCGCCAAGCACCCCGAGGCGGATTTCTACTGCTTCTCCACCAAAGCAAAGAACCTTTACACTGACATCCGCTACCCCTCCCCTGTCTTTCTGTTCTTCGGGAAAGAGACAAAGGGACTGCCCGAGGACTTCCTCCACGCGCACCCCGACCGTTGCGTGCGGCTCCCGATGCGGGAGGGTCTGCGCTCGCTGAACCTCTCCAACTCGGTCGCAATTGCGGTCTATGAGGTCCTGCGACAGGGCAATTTTGAGGGTCTGCAAACAGCAGGAACGCTCACACAGTACGAATGGTAAGTACAGGCGGCGTACCGCGCGGCGCTCGGACCGCACGCAAGACGGAAATCAGCGTTTCACGGTCAGGCGCGACGGCGGAATCAAAACACCAGACAAGCGGCGGCATTCCCCCGCAGCGGCGGGCAATCTGCTCTGCAAGCGCGCGGACCTCTTTCGGGTCACAGGCGGAGTCCAGTACCAACCGCCGCTCCGCCGTGCAGAACCCCGCGAGGAAGTCGGTCTGTTGAACCGCTTCCCCGTCGGAATCGACCGCCTCGCCGCAGAGAATCCGTTCCGCCTGCCACAGGCTCATTTTTTTCGCACGGAATCCGGCGGGTAGCCTGACCCGCACCGCCCCCGCCTCGGCGAGGGCTTTTTTTGTATTCGCTTCCCACCCCGCCCATGAATCCGCACTGCGTAAAGGAGGACAGTCGGTCATCACTCCCGCTCCCGAAAAAATCGGAAGCGCGGGGCAAGGCAACTTCGGCGGCTCGGGCGGGAGCATCACGGTTTCCTGCAGAAGCAACGCGTCGGCAGTCCTGCGCCAAATCTCTGCACAATGCGCACGGTCAAGCGGAACGTCACAATCGAACCGTGACCGCAAAACGTCCCGCACATACCGCACGTCGGAACTGTCAGGAGCCGATTCCGCACTCCCGCAAAACGCGCGGAACACCTCAAAATCCGCACCGCCCGCAGTCACGCCGTACACAAGCGGCAACACCGTCAGTACGTCTCGCCCTATATACTCCACGATATTTGTCAAAACCGTATCTCCTTTCTCTTTTATATTTTCTGATTCTTTCACCCAAAACGGAACGACCCGCGTGTCGTTCCGCCCCGTTCATCAACTAACCTGAACTCTTTCTATCCGGTAGCGGGAGCGAGGCGGGACCCCCCGCCGTCAAAATCCCGCCGGACGGGATTTTGCGCGAGAGCAGCCGGAATACGTAGCACGGCAAATGGCTACACCAAAATTAGCACAACATAAGGACAGAATCAAAAATCCTGTTGGTTAAAGTTCTTGAAATTCTTAAAAACTTCTTTCAAGAAGTTTTTAAGCAGGGTTCGGGACAGAGTCCCGAGGTCTTAGGGTTCGGGACAGAGTCCCGAGACCTTCCCCTCCTATCATACCACATTCCGCGCATGAATGCAAGAAAATTTGCAAAAAAGCAGTAGACGGATGATAAATTTTGTGGTATAATGAAGCAAAGGCACTTCCAAAGGAGCAAGAAAAATGGATTTTCATAATTTCAGTCTGATTTACCCGACCGAAGATGCCCGCAAGCGGCACGACAGCGGACAGGACAAACCCGACATCGACCTGTTCACCTTGCAGGAGTTGGGGCTGACCGACGTGCTGTCGCTCAAAAGCGGGGACCTGTCCGAATTCTTCACAATGGACCCCGACGTCATGAAATACCGCATTGCCACGTTCGACGATATGATGAACCACACGGAACTGACCGAAATGCTCAACCGTCTGGTCCCCGTCCTCAACGACATCATGGAACTGCGACGTCTGGAAGCGGACAGCGGCGACCCGAACGACTATCTTTCCGGTATCACCGAAATTGAACTGTACATCTCAAGCGTGGACATTCTGCACGCTTCGCTTTCCGCGGTCAGGGACCGCCTGACAAGCCCCGCTTTCCGCGCGCTTGCCGAACTGATTACGCAACTTGCCGAAAGCGATTACTACCGCGAACTGAACCGCAAACTCTCCGAACTGACCCAACGCGTCCGCGAAATCCGGAGCGTGACGGTCGGGGTCAATCTGGACGCGCAACTCCGCCCCGCCTCCGCCGGCGTTCTCTCCATCAACGCGGAACCGTTCAAATCGGGAGACGTATTGGACAAAATTCTGCGCCTGAACTTCAAGAACGACGAATTCACCTGCATTGCGAATCTCGTTCCGTTCGGCAAAAAGCAGTCGGAAAATCAGAAAATGGCGCTCTCACTCGCGTTCAACAGCGCCATCGGGGAGGTTTACAAGTCCTCGCTCCGCTCGTGGAAAAAAATCGTACAGACCTATGTGTTGGAAAACACCGAATTTCTTTTGAACCTGATGCCCGAGTTCGAGTTTCTCGTGCGTGGGACACAGATGCTGCGCAGTCTGCGCGACAAGGGATGTCCGCTGGTCGCACCGGACATCCGCCCGCCCGAAGAAAAGGCGTTTGACGCCAAGGGACTTTACAACCCCTGCGTGGCGCTGAAAATCGAAGACCCAATCGTCCCCAACGACCTGACTTTTGACGAAAACGCAACGGTATACGTCCTCTCGGGACCGAACCGCGGCGGAAAATCGGTCATCACCTGTGCGGTCGGACTTGCGCAGGTCATGTTGCAACTCGGAATGTATCTGCCCGCCGAACAGATTGCCATCTCCCCCGTTGACGGCATCTACACGCACTTCCCGACGGGTGCGGAAGACACGATTGACAAAGGACGCCTCGGCGAAGAGTGCGCGCGCCTGAGCGAAATCATCGACTGCGTGACGGCGCAAAGTCTGGTACTTCTGGACGAATCGCTCTCCTCAACGGGCAGTTACGAGGCATCCTACATTGCGGCGGAGGTTCTTTCGGGACTCGCGCACATTGGATGTCGCTGTCTATTCTCCACGCACCTGCACGAGTTGGCGGCGGAGATTGAGGAATTGGACCGTAAGTCCCGCGCGAGCGGCGGCGCTCCGATTGACACGTTGGTTGCGGGAATGGAAACGGGCGGCAAGCGGTCTTTCAAAATCTGCCGCGCGAAACCCGACGGCAAGAGTTACGCCCGCGACATCGCCAAGAGTTACGGGCTGACCTACGACGATATTTTGCGGAGGATTCAGGAGTAAGACAAGGAAAGACCTTGGAGGCGCAGGGCGACCCCTTTCGGATGGGTCGCCCTACCCTCCAAACCTCCCTGACCCACCCCGAACTTCCCCCAAAGACCCCCGCCATTACGCGAGCGAAAATTTGATTCGCTTTTTTGATGGCGGGGGTCTTTGGGGGAAGTTTTTGGTTGTATCACGAAAGCCCCGCCACTATGGCGGGGTTTTCGTGATACAAAAATTCCCGCGGACCGTTCGGTCACGCGGGAATCTCTATGTAGGGTCAGCGCCCGTATTCGTTTCGCCCCTGACCGCTGTAATCCAGAATCTGGCGGTCAACCGCGACGGCGCGCAGAGCGCAGTCAAATCCGAGCAGGAAAGCAATCACGTCTATTGTGTAGAGTAAAATCCGAGACACTTTTTTCATTTCCGAAAACCCGTTTGCACCCTGTTCAACAGACAGTGCTGTCGTTCCTTTCTTTCAGTATGCCTTATTATAGCATACTTTCGTCCGTTTGTCAAGGGTTTTCGCAAACTTTTTCCGAATTCGGCAAATTTATTCTTGTTTATTCGACAGAGTCTGCGTTAATTGTATCAATTTCGGAAAAATATGGAGAAAGTCAGGCACATCAGATAGGTCACCCAGACCGAGTGGAACAAGAGAATCACCCCGCCGAGGCGGCTTACGCGGAAAAAGCTGACGGTGACGAGCAGAGACAGGACCAGTATCATCACCGATTCCAGAACCGCCAGAAAAACCATTGCCGAGACAAACAGCGTGGGATACCAGCAAAGTTCCAGAACCATCAGCAGGATAAAAAGCATACAGCCGCGGTATTTCTCTCCCGCGCACCCTCTCTCCCGCCAACCGAGGACCAGACCCGCCGCGCATCCGACAGTTGCGAACGAGAGAAAACGCAGAAAGGTCATGAGCCAAACGGGCGGCACGAGGTCCGCAATTCCGAGCGCCAACATGACGCTATAGGGGTGTCCGCTCATGCCTCTCATGACAACATACGCGATTGCGCACAGGCACCCGCAGATAACCGCAAACGGCAGGCTCGTTTGCCTGACCTCCGCGCTCATCCACCCCAAGGTTGACATTTTTCCGTACTTCTTCCGATACATTTCCCGCACCTCCCTCGGGTGCCGCTTCCGCACCCGTACCAATTTATGCAGAGAGGTTAAACTTTATGAGTAAGACCTCGGGCTTTGCCCGAACCCTAAGACCTCGGGACTCTGTCCCGAACCCTGCTTGAAAACTTCTTGAAAGAAGTTTTCAAGACTTTCAAGAACTTTAACCAAAGGGAATTTCACCCCTACGTTTATGTGGTACTGATTTTGTATAGCCGTTTATGTGCTACGAATTCCGGCTGCTCCGAGCCAAATCCCGTCCAGCGGGATTTGTGCGCTTACGCTCTCTACGCTACCGGATAGAAAAAGTTCAGGTTCAAATGTAACTTTCCTACTGCTTCTATCCGGTAGCGGGAGCGAGCGGCGATAGCCGCCTTGCCAATCCCGCTGGACGGGATTGGGCGCGGGAGCAGCCGGAATTCGTAGTTTGTAAATGGCTACACAAAATCAGCACAACATAAACGTAGGGGTGAAATTCCCCTTGGTTAAAGTTCTTGAAAGTCTTGAAAACTTCTTTCAAGAAGTTTTCAAGCAGGGTTCGGGACAGAGTCCCGAGGTCTTAGGGGTTGGGCAAAGCCCAAGGTCTTTCCGCTTTCTCTACAGACCTGTTGAACGGCAAATGTCCCTCGCTCCTGCCGCAGAAGTCTGGCAAACCCGCCTCAAAATAAGCCTCGGATTCGGAGGGATTCGGAGGGAGCGTGGCAGGGTCAGCGCGGTAAACGTATTGCGCATCGGTCACCGTTACCTGTATCGGAAAATGCCGCTCGACACGAATCAGAGCAACGCGCCGCGCATCCTCGGGAATGTCCATGCCGTGCAGAACCCCGCCGTCCTCTCCCGCAACCGCGCAGAGAACGTGGCGGTCGCAGTCCTCCCGCGGCTCGGTCCCGAGAACGAACCACCCGCTCGTCATGCGACTGCCGCGCGGGTCGCAGAGACAAGCGTCCGTGCAGACCTTGCCCGAATCGCGGCAGTAGGTCAGGCGCACCACGTCGGCGGGAATCTCAAATTCGGTCCGCCCGCCCGTGACCGCCAGTATCCGCCGCATCACGCTGTTCCACGTCCCCGTGCAGAGATTGCGCCCCTCCACAGGCTCTGGGTACTCGTAACCGCACCATACCCCGCAAACCAAATCCGGCGTGTAGCCCACGAACAGACGGTCGCGGTCGTCCTGCGTGGTCCCCGTTTTCCCCGCACACTCGGTCAGACGTCCGAGCGTGATTGCCGAGGAAGTCCCGTCCCGCACCACGCCCTCAAGCAGTTTGGTCATCACCGCCGCATTTCCCGCCGACAGTACCCGCTCACCCGAATCGGGGCAGGACAGAAGCACCGTCCCGTCCGCGTCGGTCACACGGTAATAGGAACGCGGACGGTGGTAAACTCCCGCGTCGGCAAAAACCGTGTAGGCGGCGGTCAGTTCCCGCAGCGTCACGCCGTAGTGCAACTGCCCCAGACCGAGCGCAGCCACGTCGCAGTCACTCTCCCCCGCGCTGTCAATCAAACTCTCCAGATGGAATTGCTCCTTTGCCCAACGGTAGGAATTCCGCAGTCCCACATCCTCCAATACCCGCAGGGCAACCGTGTTGGTTGAGTGCGCAACGGCATAGGGAATGTCGGTCAGTCCGCGGTAAAAATTCGTCGCGTTTTTGGGCCACGGGGTTTCGCCGTCCTTGCCGAAATTCACGGGTACGTCATCGTAAACCGAACTCCACGTGATTTTCCCCTCCGCCAGCGCGGGGGCATAGACCGACAGCGGCTTGATTGCCGACCCCGGCGGACGGCGGGTCTGCGTTGCAAAATTCTGAATGCGGTTTGCGGTCTTTTCGCCGACAGCACCCGCAACCGCAAGGATGTCCCCCGTCCGCGCGTCAATCACAATCAGGGAAGACTGCGCGCGGGTCCCGTCCTTGTTCTGCGGTGTGTGGACCTCACTGCGGTAGTAGTCCTCCACGATTTTCTGCACGTCGGGGTCCATCGCAGTCTCAATGCGCACCCCGCCTCCGAGGACCTTTGCGGACGCCGCCGCGCGGCTGATGCCCTCCTTGGCGGCAAGGTCGGTAATCACGTCCTCCAGCACCATGTCGGTGTACCACGAATAAACGGTTCCCGTTCCGGTCACTTCCCTGTCCGCAAGCCCTAACGGTTCCGCCTGTGCGGCGGCGCAGTCCGCCTCCGAAAGATACCCTTGCGCGCACATTTCGGAAAGAATCAGATTTCGCCGCGCGAGCGTATGCGCGGGGTGCGTCAGGGGATTATAATAGGTGGGATTATTGGTAATGGCGGCAATCGCCGCGCACTCGGCAGGGGTCAGTTCGGCGGGCTTTTTGCGATAGTAAAATTCCGCCGCCTGTCCCACGCCGGTACAGCCGTTTGCAAACGGGATGACGTTGACGTACAACTCCATAATCTCGCTTTTGTCCAGTTTCCGCTCCATATCCCGCGCATACAGAATCTCCTGCATTTTGCGCCGCAGGGTCACCTCGCTGTCCCCCGTCAGGTTTTTCACGGTCTGTTGCGTGATGGTGGAAGCGCCGAAACGGTCGCTTCCGCCCCGCAGATAGGACAGGCACGCCGCCGCAGTGCGAATCCAGTCCACGCCGCGATGCTCCTCGAACCGCTTGTCCTCAATTGCCACAAACGCCTGCACCAAGGACTTTGGCAGGTCGACGTACGGGACGTAACCGCCCTCCCTCGCCTGCGGAACACCCTCAGTCAGAACCTCCGCGGTTCCCGTGCGATTGGTGCGGTCGGTAAAGCGGTAAGCGGTCAGCACGGGCGGCGTTCCGACCGTCGGCATATCCAACAGCGCCATCGGCAGGGTCAGGTCAAAGTTTGCGCGCACAAACAGTCCGCCTGCGACAACTGCGACGGTCAAAAGAAGCAACAGGACGGTACAAATGCGCAGCAGGACAAGTCCCGCGCGCCGTTTCGGGTTTCTTTCCTTTCCGTGCTTCATTCCACATCACCTCCGCTTTTATTGTTTCCGCTTTCGGTGAATATATCACATCATGTGCGGAAATGCTATGATTACCACATTTTCGGAGGAAAAAGGAAAATGAATCGTACAAGAATCATTTTAATACTCTGTGTCTCTTTGCTTTGCGTCTGTCTGGTATTCGCCATCACCGCGCTGACCGCTTTGCGCAACGCGATTGCGGAAACAGGGCAGGTACGCCGCGACGCACAGTCAATGTTATCGGAGTTGGACGTTGCGCTCCGCGAAAATCAGGATGCGGCGGCAGGAACTTCAAAGTCGGATGACGCGCAACAGGTCGGCGTTCTCTACGACCGCTTCTGCGTCCGCGAGAGCGGCGGGCAGGTCGCGGTTTACACCGAGTCGGGTGAATTGGTTCGTTTGACCGACATTTCTGTCTCCGCTCTCCCCAAGTCCGACCGCGACGCGCTCCGCGACGGCATTCGCTTCACCTCGTGGAAAGAGGTTCTGGCTCTTTTACAGGACTGGGGGGAGTAAGACCTTGGGGCTTTGCCCCAAGCCCCACTTAGGGGACTTCTTAAGGAGAAGTCCCCTAAGAACCTTCAAGACCTTCACCGCAATTGAATTGATGTCTCTATTTTTACATTGTACAGATTCTGATGTAGCCGTTTGCCGTGCTACTATTTCCGGCTGCTCCGCGACCAATCCCGTCCAGCGGGATTGGCAAAGCGGCTTCCGCCGCTCGCTCCGCTACCG
>CAZVYZ010000033.1:0-20285 GCA_964630695.1 uncultured Ruminococcus sp. | reverse complement strand
GGGATTTTGACGGCGGCGGTTTCCCGCCTTGCCTCGCTCCCGCTACCGGATAGAAGTGGTAGGAAAGTTACAATTGAATTGAACGGAACGACACATGGGTCGTTCCCTACGGATTCTTTCTTTTAGGAGAGCAAATCCTCTTAGAAAAAGAGTTGTAGGGAACGACCCGCGTGTCGTTCCGCCCCAATCAACAACTAACCTGAACTTTTTCTATCCGGTAGCGGAGAGAGACGATAGTCGTACTCATTCCGCTGGCGGAATGAGACTCGGAGCAGCCGGAATTCGTAGAGCGTGTGTGGCTACACAAAATCAGCACTACATTAAAAGAGGGGGGGAATCCCCCCTTGGGTTAAGGTCTTGAGGGTTCTTAGGGGACTTCTCCTTAAGAAGTCCCCTAAGCGGGGTTCGGGGCGGCGCCCCGAGACCTTCCCCCTCAAGACAAACTGTCAATCAGCGAGCAAAGGTTGTAAACCTCGTGTTCCGCATCGCGCCACCAGTCCATGCTCCAGATGCGCTTGATGCGCCAACCGCGGGATTCCAGATATTTCTGGCGGTGGTAATCGCGCTCGCGCGCGGAGCGGGAGATGCTGTACAATTTTCCGTCGCACTCAATGCCGAGAACGTATTTGCCCTCTTTCCGCACCGCAATGTCAATGCGGTAACCGCCGATACCGACCTGCGTGTCAATCTCGTAGCCCTTGGCTCGGAGCGCATCGGCAACCTTTTGCGCAAACGCGGTCTCTACCGCCGCAGGCATAATGCCGTAAGTCTCGCCGAAAGAGTGCAGAATGCGCTCGGTCTGCGCCGTGTCACCGTCGCTGACTGCGAACGCGTATTCCAGATACCGCTTCAGAATCACAGGGCCCTCGTTCTTCGCATCGTCCAACGACAATTCGTTCGGGCGGAAAGACGTGACAATGTGAATCTTCTTGCGCGCACGGCTGACCGCGACGTTCAGGCGGTTTTCGCCGCCTTTCTGGTTCAGCCAACCGAAGTTGTGCATCAGCCTGCCTGCGGAATTTTTCGCATAGCCGATGGAGAACATAATCACGTCGCGCTCGTCACCTTGTACGCTTTCAATGTTTTTGACAAACAGACCCGTATCCTCGCCGTTGTCCTTGCGGTTCATTTCCGAGCGGATTGCCACGCCGAACGACGGGTCGCGGAGCGATTCCTCATCGATGACGTCGTAAATCATGTCGCGCTGAGAGGCGTTGAACGAGATGATACCGATTGTCTCGTTGTTTTGCCGCGTTGCAAAGAATTCCTTGATGAGCGCGACCACCTGCTCGGCTTCCTTGCGGTTGGCGCGGGAGGTCCACGTCGCACCTTGTACCAAGTGTACCTCAATCGGCGGCTTTTCGGGCTTGTCGGTGTTGGGCGCGACGAACAGCCGTCCCTTGTAGAACGCGTAGTTGGAGAAGTCAATCAACTCCTCGTAGTGCGAACGGTAGTGCGTGTTCAGCAGAATGTCGGGGTAGCGGAAGCGGGCAAGGTCCAAAAGGCTTTCCTCTTCCAGTGCCGCCGAGACCTCGGCATCCTCGTCCAACAACTCCTCGTTCAGTTCGATTCTGCCCTCGCCGAGACTGGACGGGCGCAACTGCTTGTGGTCGCCCGCAATGACGACCTTTTTCGCACGGACGATTGACGGAATGCTCTTTTCAACGTACAACTGGGAGGCCTCGTCGAAAATCAGCAGGTCAAACAGCCCGTTCTGTTGGGGGAGAACCTCGGAAACCGTGTCGGGCGTCATCAGCCAGACCTTGATGCCCTTGAAGAGTTCAAAGTCAAATTTCTGCACGAATTTTGCCACACTCGGGCGACGGCGGCTTTCGATTGCGCGGTTGATTTCGCCCTTGCGTTTGGAGGTGGTGATATATTTGAGGTCATTTGCAAGCACGCCGGAGATACGCTGACGGGTCAGTTGCATCTTTTCGTCGATGGATTTCTCCATTGCCGCGATAATCTTTTCAAAGGACGCAACCTGCGGCATGAGCGTGCGGTTTTCCATCTCAAAGCGCTGAATCTGCTCAAACAGAATGGTGTTGTAAAGTTCATCGTTCCATTCGGTCACGGTGCCGCCGCAGATTTTGTGAATCTTTTTCAGCGCCGCAAGGTAGGTGTTTTCATGCTCGGTCAGGGACTGTACAACGGGCTTGAGGTTGGCGTAGCCCTCGGTGAATTCTTTCAGGCTCTGCTTGACCGCCTCGGGTTGCTCCATCATCAGGCGCAGAACGTACGAACCGCCCTTGACAAAGTAATCCTTGGTTGCCTGCGCGATGTCCTTGGAGAGACGGGAGCGGGAGGTCTGCCGCTTGAGAAAAGGCAGGTTCCGCCATTCGTCCACTTTGAGAATCATTTCGTCAATCGAATCCGAGAACAGAATCAGGTCGTAGTTGGAGAGGTCGTCCCGCATTTTGAGGAACCACGGGTAACGCTCCACCGTCAGTTGATAGTGGTCGAGACTGCTCGTCAGTTGCCCGTTGGAGAATTTCTTGTGAATTTCCGCCACTTCGTCGTATTTCAGACTCAGAAGTTCCTCGGTCATCAGACTGCGGATGGTACGGTAGGTCTTAATCTGGTCGTGATTGCCGAGGTTGATGCGGCGGCTTTCCATATAGAGTTTGTACGGCTCCACACCGAACGCCCCGGGGCGGTAGAGTTTGTTCGCAATGTTTTCCAGAATCGCCACGTTTTCATCCACTTCACGGGAAATCGCGGTCAGGTCGGGAGCGGAAATCGGAACGTTCGGGTCGGTGCTGTAGAGCAGACGCTCCAACTGTCCGTAGAACAGATTTTTGTTGGTCGCGTCGTCGAGCATGACCGCGTAGCGCGAAAGATTACCGAGTCGGGAATAGACCACGTCCAAAGCGGTCTTTTTCTCGGAGACCATCAGCACGGTGCGCCCCTCGTTGATAAACTGCGTAATCAGGCTGGTGATGGTCTGGGATTTACCCGTCCCGGGAGGTCCCTCAACCACAAGTTCGTCCTGATTTTCGGCGGAGTGGAGGACCGCCTCCTGCGCGCTGTTCAACGGGTTGATATAGACCAGCGAGGATTCGCTGACCGAAACCGGCTTTTCGGGCGTGTTCAACTCTTCCACGGCGGTTTCGTCGGAGTAATAATCTGTTCCGCCGTAATCCGAAATCAGGTCGGTGACGAGACTGTTGACCAGACCCTTGTCGAGAATCTCGTCAAAGTCGCGCTGAATGGAATTGGAGTAGGCGGGGAAACGACCGATGACGATGTTCGGCACGATTTTCAGCGTTCCCTTGGTGTAATGCGGGAAACTGTCGCCGACGTATTCGGTGAATTTTTTGAGGTTTTCGGGCATCCCTTTTTCAATGCGGATGTCGTTTTCCGCGTAGAAATTCAGGAGGGTGTCGATAAAGGTTTCGGGTTCCGCATCTTCCAACGCACAATCGGGGAGCGCGGTGTCAAGGCTGTTAAATTTGTCGTGCGCCAGAATCAGCGTGGAGTTGTAGAGAATGTCACGCGTGGGGTCGGCGCTGACCGTGATGTTCGCCGTGGAGCGGTCGAGCGTGACGGGGAAGAGGCAGAGCGGTGCGCGGATGCCGAAGTCACCGCCGACAAGACATCCCTGAACAAAGGGGTAGCCGACGTAAAGGTCGTTCTGACCCTTGTCGCGTTGGTCGCGGATGGTTTCGCGAATCAGTCCGACAAGGTTGCGGTAGCGTTCGCGCGCGGGGTCGGTACGCGGCAGGTCCTGGTCGGAAACGTCCGCGATTGTCAGCGGGGAGGACGCATGGAACAGAATGTCAAGCGGGTTGTAGCGCCCCGAGGGATCGTAAATATCCACTGCATATTTGGGGGACAGACGCGGCAAAAACAGCATCCGGTTGTTGCGCGTGATGCTGATGAGTTTTTTGGAAAGTTCGCGGAGCGTTGCCATTGTCGCATCCCCGATTTCCTGCTTCTTTTCTCCCTCTGTGAGGACCTCAAGAAACCGCTCTGCGTACTTTTCAACAAACGCGGGACCGACGCCCGTAATGCTGTAAAAGTCGGAGGGTTTCTTCGGCATCAGGCGAATCATTTCGTCGATGGATTCGTCGCTGCAAACAACGGGCGTGTGACCTGTCTGCTCCTTTTCTCGGTCCTTCAGCGTCTGCCGAAGCGCAATGAGCGAGGCGCGCAATTCGTCTGCCTGAACGGGGGTTCTGTTTTCTTCCATTTGCGTCCTTCTTTCTGTGATTCTCAGGTATTCATCATTAGTATAACATACTTCGACGTTTCCGTCAAGCGCTTTTTTACAAATTCAGGAAGTTTCTTTTCGGCTTTTTCCGCGGAGGTGCGACATCCGGTACGACAAGCACCGCGACATTTTGTCGTGTTGACCCCGATTGCGGGAAAAAAGGGGAAAAAACTGAAAAAAATCCAAAGAAATTTTTGAAAACCCCTTGCATAATTCGAAAAAATATAATATAATATAATCACGGTGGTGTGAAATGGTGAGAAATGGTGCGAAATGGGAGCAAAATCCCATCCGAACCCAACACCGAATCCGAGAAAGGAGGACCCGATATGCTCGGCGGTGAGTACAGACATACACTTGACCAGAAAAACCGAATCTTTACGCCCGCAAAGTTGCGCGATGAATTGGGTTCGACTTTCTGTGTGGCAAAGTCCCTCCGCGATAAATGCCTGAAAGTATTTTCGCTTGCGGGATGGGAAGCATACCTTGCCCCCCTGCGGGAGCAGAACCGTAAATTGCAGGACCAAGTTTTCCGTATTCTCAATTCCACGAGCGCGCAGGTGACACCCGACGCGCAGGGGAGAATCCTGCTGACACAGGAATTGGTTGACTATGCGGAAATCGGAAAGAACGCGGTGGTTGTCGGCTGCGGCGACTACGCGGAAATCTGGTCCGAGGAGAACTACGAGAAGATGAAGAGCGAAACCGATATGGCGGATATTCTGCGCCAGTTGGAGGAACTCGGACTCTGACGGCGGAAAGGAGCCGAATTATAATATGGAAGAACAGATTCGGTTTTCCCACAAGCCCGTGCTTTTTGATGAATGTATGGAGGCGCTTGCCATCCGTCCGGACGGCGTTTACGTCGACGGAACGGCGGGCGGCGGAAATCACAGTTTCGGAATCGCTTCCCGTCTCGGCGAGGGAGGCAGGCTGATTGCAATCGACCAGGATGAGGACGCAATCCGCGCGGCGGGCGAAAAACTCGCGCCGTTCGGGGAGCGGGTCACCGTTGTGAGAAGCAATTTCAGGCAGGTTTCGGATGTCTGTCGGATGCTCGGCGTCGGAGAGATAGACGGTCTGCTTCTGGACCTCGGCGTTTCCTCCTACCAACTTGACACTGCGGAACGCGGATTTTCCTATCAGGCGGATGCCCCGCTTGATATGCGGATGGATTCGCGCAACCCACTGACTGCATACGATGTGGTCAATACCTACACGGAACAACAACTTCGTCGGATCCTTTACGAGTACGGAGAAGAACGCTTCTCCGGAAGAATCGCCTCCGCTATCCTGCGCCATCGGGAAGAACGTCCGATTCGGACCACAGGGGAACTGGTCGGAATCGTGAAAGAAGCAATTCCTGCCGGTGCGCGGGATGGGGGGCATCATCCGGCAAAGAGGACCTTTCAGGCGATTCGCATTGAAGTCAATGCGGAACTTGACGTGATAGAACCTGCGATTCGCTCTGCGGTCACAATGCTGAAAACGGGCGGCAGAGTTGCCGTCATCACGTTCCATTCTTTGGAGGACCGGATTGTCAAACAGACATTTGCGGACCTCGCCTCGGGGTGTACCTGCCCCAAGACCCTGCCGGTGTGTGTGTGCGGCAGGAAACCGACGGTAAGGCTTATCAATCGCAAGCCGATTCTGCCGGGGGAGCGGGAGTTGGAAGAAAATCCGCGCTCGCGAAGCGCAAAGTTGAGAGTGGCAGAAAAATTATAGTTATAATGTAAGAACGGAGGTGCGGAAAATGGCGGAAACCGAATTGACGGAACGGAGTGACGGACAGGCTTCCTGCCTGTATTCCGTGACCTCCGATTTTGCGGATCGCGGGCTTGCCAAAACGGTCCGCAGGGACGCGGAGGAACAGCAGGCGCGGGAAACGGAAACCCGTGTGGAGGCGCCGCTTGCGTATCGCCTGTCCGACATGGACGAGGCGGGAGTGGAAGCCTACCGGACCGACGGCGAGGGTATGACCGAGGACGGTCTGCTCCGCTACGCAGGAGAAAGCCGCGCAATGCGGGTGGAGGGAAAGGACTTCTCCGCCGACACCGCAGGAATCTATGAGAGCGCCGAAGCGCACGCACTGGAGCCTGCCGTCAGAAAACCGACCGCGCTTGACACGGTGCGGAAAACCGGCGAAAATCTGAAAAATCTGCCGTCGCAAACTGTCGAAACCGTGAAAAAACGGTATTCTTTATGGTTTGACCCGCGAAAAGGGTCGACCGAAAAGGAAAAGCGTCGGTTTCCGCTGTCGGCTTTTGCCGCGGTTGCCGCCATTGCAATCTCCATGATGCTGATTGTGGCGGGGTCGCTGATGGTCATCGGCGCGAAGACGCAAATCAGTCGTCTCAATGCGGAAATTACCGAGTTGCACGAGGAAATTACGGACCTCAAATCCGATTTGGAGACTTCGGTTGATTTGCTTGAAATCCGACGGATTGCAACCGAGGAATACGGAATGGTCGGCGAGGAATACCTGAAAATGGATTACATCGCGCTTGACCGTGACGAAATTGCCGAGGTCAAGGGAGAAAAGAAGAATTCCGGAATCGGACTTGCGGGACTTCTGAGCGCCATTGGTTGGAAATGATTCCGAAACAGTCATAACCCGTCTGCTTTGTCCATACACTATATCGATGGCGGATAAAGCAAACCGATTCCGCTGACCGAAAGACTGTTGGGAGGGGGAGTCGGATGAAATCAAAACAGAACAGACCCGACGGTCCCGCAGACGGGCTGACGGTCCGCCGCGCGGGAATTCTCGCGCTGACCGTGACGGGTCTGCTTGCCATCCTGCTGATACGGATTCTGATTCTCCAGACCGTGGAGTACGACCGTTATCAGCAAAAGGTCATCGACCAGATTACCACACAGACCGAGATCGCCGCAAACCGCGGCGGCATTTATGACCGCAACGGTGTCGCGCTTGCGACGAACGTCACAACCTACCGCGTGTTCATCTCGCCCTCGTCGATTTCGGACGCGCAAGCCGAGATGAAGCGGAACGGCGAGAACATCGACCTCACCGCCCTGATTGCCGACGGACTGTCGGAGACTTTGGACGTATCGCGCGATTTCGTGTTGCAGGAGGCGGCAAAGACCCGCTACCTTGACCGAACCGTCAAACGGAACGTCAGTGAGGAAACTGCCGACACCCTCCGTGCTTTCATTCAGGAAAAGGGTTTGCAGAGAATGATTTATCTGCAACCGACCTCCACCCGCTACTACCCGCGCTCCACGCTTGCCTCCCACGTGCTGGGATTCACGGGAAGCGACGGAACGGGACTTTACGGTCTGGAAAATTACTATAACCAACTGCTTGCCGGAACGAACGGTCGGATTGTCACCGCCCGTGACGCGCGCGGCAATGAAATGCCTTATGAATATGAAGAGTACATCGAGGCGAAAGACGGCTACAATCTGACCACGACTCTGGACGCTTATGTGCAGGCGGCGCTCGAGCAGCAACTTGAGAATGCTTACACCGCGTCCGGCGGCAAGAACCGCGCAGCGGGCATCGTGATGGACGTCAACACGGGGGAAATCCTCGGCATGGCGGTCTATCCGTCTTTTGACCTCAACGACCCGTGGACCCTTGACGAGCAATCCGAGGAAAAACTGAGTGAATGCGAATGTGACGAGGGGACCGAGGAACACGACGCCTACAAGCAGAAGTTGCTCATGGAAATGTGGAAGAACAAGGCGCTGACCGATTCCTACATCCCCGGGTCGACGTTCAAAGTCATCACGGCTTCCATGGCGTTGGAAGAGGATAAGGTCAAAATCACCGAAACGCACACCTGCGTCGGTTACGAGACGGTCCTCGGACACAAGATTCACTGCCACAAGACAACCGGACACGGCACGCTGACTTTTTCAAAGGGCATTCAGCAGTCTTGCAACCCATGGCTGATGACTGTCGGTCTGCGGCTTGGCAAAGAGACTTTTTCAAACTACATCACTTCATTCGGATACCGTGAAAAAACCGGTATCGACCTCCCCGGGGAGGGCAAGGGCGTGATTAAGGAGGCGGGAGACGTCACTTTCTCGGACCTTGACCTTGCAATCTATGCGTTCGGGCAGAACTTCAACGTGACTCTGATTCAACAGATTACCGCAGTTTCCGCGGTGGCAAACGGCGGCTATCTGGTTACGCCGCATCTGCTCTCCAAGGTGACCGACAGAGAGGGGAACGTCATTCGCTCCTATGAAACGCAGGTCCGCCGTCAGGTGGTCAGCGCGGAGGTCTGCAAAACGGTTTCCTCCATTCTGGAAGAGGGTGTTTCCACCGACGGCGGCGCGAAAAACGCTTACGTTGCGGGTTACCGCATTGCCGCCAAGACCGGTACATCCGAAAAAAAGGATGTCGGCGCAAAAGGGAAATATGTCTGCTCCACGGTTGCTTATGCACCGGCGGAGAATCCGCAGTATGCGGTGATTATCATTGTTGACGAGCCGAGTCGGGGTGTCCTTTACGGAAGCACCGTTGCGGCGCCGTACGTTGCCAACGTTATGGAAACCATCCTGCCGTATCTCGGCGTGGAGGCGGTCTATTCCGAGGACGAACTGGCACATCGGGTGATTGAAGCGCCGCGCGTGACGGGTTGGAATGCCGGCGCCGTGCAGAGACGCTACGGCGAAACATTCCGCGTCGATATTGTCGGAGACGAGGACGGCACGGTTGTGGCGCAATATCCTGCGGCGGGAACCGCGATGGAGCGCGAAACGGCACGGCTGATTCTCTACACGGGCAAACGAGCCTCGGATGTGATTCCGGAGACGGCAATCGTCCCCGACCTGACGGGCATGACCGCGCTTGCCGCGGCGGGAAAACTCCGCGAACTCGGTCTGAACGTCCGCATCAAAGGTACCAAATACTACACTTCGGGAAGCAACGCAACCGTTGTTTCGCAGTCGGTGGAAAAGGGGACTTCGGTCCCGAAAGGAACGGTCATCGAGATTCGCTTCTATTCGCAGACCGATGACGACCGCGGGTGGGACGGTGACCCGTAGAGACTGCTTGCTTTATTGTAACCGTGAAAATGGGAAGTATCCGCATTCTCAAACGACTACATTCCAACCTTTTCTATAAAAGTTCTTGAAGGTTCTCAGGAAAATTCTTCCAAGAAGTTTCCTGGGTGGGGTGCGGGGCAAAGCCCCGCGACCTTTCCGCCGGATGTCAAAAGACGGAAGTTCATGCTGTACCGGAGGAAGCCTTGAAACTGAGAGAACTCTGTCAGGCGGCGGCGCTGGAGTGTCCCGAACACGGCGCCGAAACGGAAATTTCCGCAATCGCAATGGATTCGGGACGTGTGACGGAGGGAAGTCTCTTCGTCTGCATTCGCGGTCTGCATACCGATGGGCATACTTACATCGGGGAGGCAATCGCAAAGGGTGCCGTTGCAGTCCTGTGCGAAACGGGACGCGAGAGCGCACCGGTTCCGACTGTTTATTCCGATAACCCGAGACGCGCCGCCGCAAGGCTTTACAACGCGTTCTGGAAAAATCCCGTTGCAAGTCTGAAATTCATCGGCGTGACGGGAACAAACGGCAAAACTACCGTAACCCATATGCTCCGCGCCGTACTGGAAACTTCCATGTATCGCACGGGATTGATTGGAACGGTGGGATGCGAATCCTGCGGACGGCATCTGACGGCGCAGAATCGCGACCCGCTTGCCAACATGACAACGCCCGACCCGCCCGACTTATACCGGATGTTGCGGGAAATGGTCGACGACGGGGTGGAATACGTGCTGATGGAGGTCACCTCCCATGCACTGGCACTCGGAAAACTGGACCCCATCCGCTTTGAAGCGGGCATCTTTACCAACCTGACCCCCGAGCATCTGGACTTTCACGGAACGATGGAAGCCTACGCGGACGCGAAAGCGGAACTGTTCCGCAGGTCCGCGTTGGCGATTGTCAACACCGATTCTCCCTATGGAGAGCGGATGTGCCGCGCGGCGGCGGGACGGTGCGTGACGTGCAGTGCGGTCGGCAGACCTGCCGATTACCGCGCGGAAAACCTGCGGCTCGCATCGGTACGCGGAGTGGAATACGAATTGCACTCCGGAAAAACGAGAATGAAAATTTCCTGCCCGATTCCGGGCGGCTTTACGGTTATGAACTCCATGCAGGCGGCGGTCTGCGCAATCGAACTCGGCATCGGTCCACCCTCCATTCAGGACGCGCTCGCGTCCATGACCGGCGTCAGGGGGAGAATGGAGCGTGTCCGGCTCGGCGTGGGCGTAGACTTCAGCGTATTGATTGACTACGCGCACACACCGGACGCACTGGAAAAGTTGCTGCGCACGGCGCGCGATTCCTGCACGGACGGACAGCGGGTTGTCCTGCTGTTCGGCTGCGGCGGGGACCGCGACAAGAGCAAACGGGCAATGATGGGGAGTGTGGCGGAACTTTACGCCGACCGTGTCATCGTCACCTCCGATAACAGCCGGAGCGAGGACCCGCAGGCGATTATCGCCGACATCCTCGCTGGCATGCGACACGGTGCGGCGGAGGTCATCCCCGACCGCGCCGAGGCAATCCGCCATGCGATCCTGACGGCGGAAAAGAATGACCTGATTCTGCTTGCGGGAAAGGGACATGAGGAGTACGAAATCGACCGAACGGGCAGACATCGCTTTTCCGAACGCGAATTGGTACTGGACGCGTGCGAGGAGAGGCGCCGTCGGGACAACGGTTGATTGAACGAAATCCCGCTACTTGCGGACGGGAGGCTTTGAGACAGTGAAAATCCGATTCAGTATGGGCGCAATCAGCGCCGGAACCTTTGCGGAAATGTGCGGCGGCACCCTGCGGGACGGCAGAGGTGCGGAGTTGCGCATCCGATATATTTGCACCGACTCCAGAGAAGCCGACGCGGAAACCGTTTTTACGGCTTTGCGCGGGGAGCGCGAGGACGGACACGATTACATTGCGAACGCCATTGCAAACGGTTGCCGTTGCATCCTTTGTGAGCATAGTTGCGACGCGATTGAACGCGCGGGCGCAGCGGCAGTGGTGGTCAACAACACCGAACTGGCGCTGTCCTATTTCGCAAATGCCTGCCGTCACGCGCTGACCTGTCATGCGGTTGCCGTCACGGGAAGCGTGGGAAAGACCACAACGAAAGACATGATTTGGGCGGTCCTTTCCGAAAAGCATAAAACCTATCGGACTCCCGGGAACCACAACAGCCTCATCGGAATGCCGCTGTCGGTCAGCGAGATTCCCGCCGATACCGCGTGGGCGGTGTTGGAAATGGGCATGAGCGCGTTCGGCGAGGTGGAACGGCTGTCGGTTGCCGCAGAACCCGATTTTGCAATTATTACCAACATCGGCACGGCACACATGGAAGCGCTCGGTTCGCGGGAAAATATCTGTCGGGCGAAACTTGAAGTGCTATGCGGACTGCGCACGGGCGGAACGCTTCTGCTCAACGGAGACGAACCGCTCCTGCGCGGCATCGGCGGAACCGGATACAGGACCGTTTACGTCTCTTTGGAGAACGCGAAAGCCGATTTTCAGGCGCGGAACATCCGCGTGGAGGAATCGCGCACGCTGTTTGACCTTTGTTGGTCGGGCGGCGAGGAACGCGACCTGTGCGTGAATGTCATGGGAAAGCACAATGTTTATGCGGCGCTCTTTGCGTTCGCAATCGGAATCATGAGCGGAATGGAACCGCACGAGATTCGGGAGGGACTGGAACGGTTCGTTCCCGAGGGACTGCGGCAGAGAATGACCGACATCGGAACCCTGACGCTCATTGAGGACTGCTACAACGCCTCTCCCGAATCCATGACGGCGTCGGTTGAAGTGTTGCAGGACTATTGCCGGCAGACCGGACGCAGAAGCGTGGCGGTACTGGGAGATATGTTGGAACTCGGCGGGCAGAGTCCCGCGCTTCACCGCAGAGTGGGCGCACACCTTGCGTACCTCGGCGTGGAGCAACTCATCACCGTGGGACCGATGAGCCTGCAAATCGCGGTCGGCGCCCAACAGATGGGGTTGGACCCTGCGTCCATCAACAGTTTTTACGATTGGAGCGACATCACCCCCGTGGTGGAGAAACTCAAAGAAATCCTGCTCGACGGCGACGTGGTGCTGTTCAAGGCAAGCCGCGCCGTGGGGGAGGAACGGATTATCGAAGCGCTCAAGCGTGAAACCGCCTCCGTGAATCCGTAGCAAAGAAGAAACAGGCGTTCCCCGTGCGGGGGACGGAACGATAAGCAACCGGAGTAAAGACGAGACATGAAAGAATTCAGCATCACATTCGCAATCGGCGCGGCGGCCGTGTTCGCCTTGACCGTGGCGGCGGAACGGATTCTCATTCCGATTTTGCGCAGCCACAAGTTGGGGCAGAAGATTCTGGAAATCGGACCCCGCTGGCACAAATCAAAAGAGGGGACTCCCATTATGGGCGGACTGGGCTTTATCCTTGCCGCACTTGTTGTCATGGCAGTCTTTTTCGTCGTGCGCGGAGTGCAGGGGCGCGGGGCGGAGTATATCCCGCTTGCGCTGACGCTGGGACTGGCGGTCGGAAACGGTGCCATCGGCTTTGTCGACGACTACTGCAAGTTGGTCAAGAAGCAGAATGAGGGGCTGACGTGGAAACAGAAACTCTTTCTGCAACTCGCGCTCGCGACCGCATACGTTGTGGTCATGTCTTACACGGGAAATCTTTCCACGGCGGTGAATCTGCCGTTCTCGGACAAAACACTCGAACTCGGATGGGGCTTTTATCCCATTGCGGTCATCATTCTGGCGGGCGTGACCAACGGCGGCAACATTACCGACGGCGTGGACGGTCTTGCCTCGGGCGTGACCTTTGTCATCGGCGCGTTCCTCGCGGTTTGCGCGTTCTCCCTGCGGGATGAACAACTCGGCGCGGTTTCGGCAATTCTCGTCGGTGCAACGCTCGGCTTTCTGGTCTATAACTTCCACCCCGCAAAGGTCTTTATGGGGGATACAGGGTCGCTTTTCCTCGGGTCACTGGTCATCGGTTGCGCGTTCATGATGCAGGAGCCGATTGTGGGACTGATGATTGCGGCGGTGTATATTCTCGAAATGCTTTCCAGTCTGTTGCAGGTGGTCTACTTCCGCCTGACGCACGGCAAACGGCTTTTCAAAATGGCTCCGATTCATCATCACTTTGAGCAGTGCGGTTGGAGCGAAAACCGGATAGTCTTTACCTTTTCGCTGACAGAGGCACTGTTCTGCGTGCTTGCGTGGTTCGCGCTGCACTGATGCCCGCGCGTCGGAGGGCTGCTGATTTATGAATGAAGAAAAACGGATGGCGGTCCGGTCCTCTCTGCCCGTTGCCGGCGGCGGAGAGGAGGACGCGCCTCTCTCTGTAAAAGGAAGTCCGGACATTCCGATGCTGCTTCTGACCGTTATCCTCGTCCTGTTCGGATGCGTGATGGTCTACAGCGCGTCGGCGGTCTATGCGGAGCAGTATCATCACGACAGCACCTATTTCATCGTCCGGCATCTGATTTTCGCGCTCATCGGCGCGGGCGCTATGTTTCTTATCATCCGCTTCTGTACCCCCGTATTCTGGCAGGACTTTGCGGTCATACTGTTTGCCGTTTCGATTCTGTTGCTTCTGGCGGTGCTTGTAATCGGAGATGACCTCGGAAGCGGTGCCAAACGGTGGCTTAATTTCCGATTCATTACGCTTCAGCCCTCCGAGGTCGCAAAACTGGCGCTTGTCATGATGCTTGCAAAGTACATGACGAAGTATCGTGATAAAGTGCGCTCGGAATACCGTTTCGGCGGCAGTTTTCTCTACGGCGTGGTTTACCCCGGAATGATGATAGCCGCAGTGGCGGGGCTGATTGCATTGGAGCATCACATTTCGGGATTGATGATTGTCGGAATGCTCGGCATTTCGGTCATGTTTCTCGGCGGGACCAAGGTCAGGTGGATTGCGGCAATCGGCGGCGTGGTCGTTGCCGCAGGGTGCGTTCTGGTGCTGGTTTCGTCCTACGCGCAGGCGCGCGTGGACACGTGGCTTCATATCGACCAAGCCGACCCGCTCGGCGCGGCGTGGCAGACGCTCCAAGGGCTGATGGCAATCGGCTCGGGCGGGTTGTTCGGAACGGGACTGGGAAACAGCCAACAGAAATTCGGCTACGTCTCTCAGCCGCAGAACGACTTCATCTTTACCATCGTCTGTGAGGAACTCGGATTTTTCGGCGCGTTCATCGTGGTTGCGCTGTTCGTCATGTTCGTCTGGCGCGGATTTTACATCGCAAGACACACCACCGACGCTTTTTCCGCTCTGGTGGTTTACGGTCTGACGTTCAAGGTGGGATTGCAGGTGGCGCTGAATATCGCAGTTGTGACCAATTCCATGCCGAACACGGGAATTTCCCTGCCGTTCTTCAGTTACGGCGGGACCTCGTTGGTCCTGCAAATGATTGAAGTTGCGATTATTCTCTCCATTTCGCGTTACGCGACGCATCGCAAAATCTGAGGAGGCGGCATATGAGAGTGTTACTGACCGGCGGCGGGACCGCGGGGCATATCAATCCCGCGCTTGCCATTGCCGAACTGATTCGCAGGAATTCCGCCGGAGCGGAGATTGCGTTTGTCGGAATCCGCGGCGGCAAGGAGGACGATTTGGTCCCGCGCGAGGGCTATCGGCTGTACTATGTAAAATCCAAGGGCATCCGTCGGTCGCTCAGCCCGACGGCGCTTGTCTCAAACGTTCACGCGCTCTGGCTTGCGGCGTGGTCACCCTACGCACGTTCCACCTGCGTGATTCTGGACGAATTCCGCCCCGACATCGTAATCGGGACCGGCGGATATGCCTGCTGGCCCATCATGGCGGCGGCGGCGCGGCGGGGGATTCCGACGGCTCTGCACGAATCCAACGCACTCCCGGGACTTGCGGTGCGGAAACTGCAAAAAAAGGTGGACCGCATCTGGACCAACTTTGAGGGGACTGCGGCGCTTCTGGACACTCCGGAACGCGTCCGGCGGGTCGGAAACCCCCTGCGCGGCGGGTTCGGTGCGATTCCGCGGGCGACCGCCAAGGAAAAACTGGGGCTTGGACCGACGGAAAAACTGGTTTTGTGTTTTGGCGGGAGTCTCGGCGCGGAGCCGCTCAACCGTGCGGTCATAGAGGCACTGCGCGTGCTTGCACCGAAGCGCGGGAACGTCCGCTTCTGCCTTGCAAGCGGCAAGCGGGACTATGCGGCGTCGGGTGAGGTCTGGCGCACGGCGGGGCTGGACGCCGTTGCAAACTGTACTCTGGTTGATTATATTTACGATATGCCGCTGTGGATGTCGGCGGCGGACCTTGCGGTGACGCGTGCGGGGGCGATGACGCTCTCGGAACTGGGACGGATGTCCCTGCCGTCGGTCCTGATTCCGTCTCCTTACGTGGCGGATAACCATCAGTACCTCAACGCCAAGGCGTTTGCGGACGCGGGCGCGGCGGTGCTGATTGAGGAAAAGGAATTGGCGGGCGGGCGTCTGACCGATGCGTTGGAAACGCTTCTCGCGGATGACGCGCAACTCCTTTCCATGTCACGCGCGGCGGGGACCTTTGCGGGAACCGATGCGGGCAGGTGTATCTGGGAGGACATTACGGCGCTGACCGAGAAAAAAGGAAACTGAAATCCGAAGAAACGGGGATGAGAAAATGGAGCAGACGGTACCGATTTCCGCCGGACACGCGGAATGGAAAAAGAAACAACGGCTGCGGCTGTGTCTTTTGCGGGTGGCAATCATCCTGCTTTGTGCGGCGGTGGCGGTGATAGGGTTGGTGCTTCTGATTTTCCCGACCCTGCGGGTCAAAGAGATTGTGGTCAAAGGGAACACCGTGACGCCGACCGCAGATATTCTCGCCGCGGCGGGTGTGGCGGTCGGAGATGAGATTTTTGCGGTGGACCAGATGGAAATCGTCGACCGGCTTGCGGACAAATACCCCATGATGCAGAAAATCCGCGTCACGCGCGGGCTGTCGAAAATTACGATTGAGGTTTCGGAGACGGGAGTGGGTTACATCGCATATGCGGGGTATTGGTTCCTGCTGGACCGGAATCTGAATGTGCTGACCATGACAGGGACGCAGGAGAATCTTGCGGCGTACCCGCAGTTGGTCCTGCCGCCGGTCGTGAAGTTGTCGGTCGGGAGTCGGGTGCAGTTCCGCGAGGACGACATCGGTCGGGACTACATTGAGGAGGTGTTTTCACGCCTGTCGCAGGAGGGGCTGATGCCGCATGTCACCTACATTGACGTGAGCGAAAAATATCACATTTCCTACGTTCTGGAGGACCGGATTCGGGTAATCCTCGGAAAGTTCTCGGATGTGGATTTGAAATTGGAGATGACTGAGCAGATTCTCGGCGCACGTTTTGAAAACGATTCGCCCTATGCCATTGTGGACGTTTCCGACCTGAAAAAAACGACTTACCGCGGGATGCAGTCCGCTGAGATGTTACTGCGTTATTGAGCGCGGAACTTCCCCGCAAATACCCGCCGGTCGCATGGCGAAGATTGGTTTCGCTTTGTGCGGCGGCGGGTATTGGCGGGGAAGTTTTTTCTTTTGCCGGCAGTTGCGTAAAAAAATGTCAATACTCTGTGTGCCAACGACGTCGACAACGGCAGGCTTATGTGGTATAATCTGAGGGAACCGATTCCTTTTGCGGGAGTCTCATACGTCGGGGGAAAGGAATGAATCTTCCATGATTGCAAAGGTAGAACGCCACAACGGAGTGCTGAACGTCAATATCGACGGAACCTATTGGTCTATTCCGCGTTGCCGACGCTTCCGTCCGTGTTGCTCCGCGAAATTGCAAGACTGGCGGGTGCATTTATTTACAGCGAGAACAGCGGTGTCTATGTATATCCGAACTCCCGCACGATTGGCGTGTACAACGCAACCGACTCGGATGCGGAGATACACCTGCCGCACTCCGGCACGTACCGCGACTTCATCGGGGGCGGGGTTTATAACGGAGAGAACGGAACGCTCCTGCTTCCCCGAAAATCAATTCGCGCCTACCTGCTTGCGAAAGAGAACGGGGCGGAATAACGGACGCATTTTCCCGGTTGAAAAATCTGCCTTGCGGATTTGCCCGATGACGCGCGTAACCGGAGGGTCTGTGATAAAAGTTGACGGCATACAACTTTTGGCACAGCCCCTTTTTTGTTGCTGTTTTTTTCGTGTTTTGACGGAAAACGATACTGAGCATTGCTGAAAATTCGCTTGCGGGGAAGAAAAATAAAAAAATAACGGGAATTTCAAAAAAAAAATTGAAAAAAGACTTGAAAAAAGAGCAAAAAAATAGTAAGATATTATATGAGTAGATTCAGCAACACCCCTGCGTGATGCGAAAAAGCAGAAAGACCTCCCCAACCGAGAGCGGGGGAGAGAAAAAGCAGAAGTCCGGGAGGAAAAAAACATGACCTTTGAACATGACGATAGCCTCGAATGCGGTGTGAATATCAAGGTTATCGGTGTCGGCGGCGGCGGAAACAATGCTGTCAACCGCATGATTTCCGCAAACATCCAAGGTGTCAGTTTCATATCCGTGAACACTGACCGTCAGGCACTCCGCAAATCGGAGGCGCCCAATCAACTTGTGATTGGCGAGAAGATTACCAAGGGCTTCGGTGCAGGCGCAAACCCCACGATTGGTGCGCGCGCCGCGGAGGAGTCCATTGAGGAGATTCGCGCTCTGCTTGAGGGAACCGACATGGTTTTCATCACGGCGGGCATGGGCGGCGGCACCGGAACGGGTGCGGCTCCCGTTCTTGCGCGGGTGGCACGGGAGATGGACATTCTGACCATCGGTATCGTGACCAAGCCGTTCGTGTTTGAGGGGAGCAAGCGGATGGCGCAGGCGGAAGCGGGAATTGCCGAACTGTCGCAGTTCGTCGATTCGCTTGTGGTCATTCCGAACGAGCGTCTCAAGCAGGTCTCCAATGCGAAGATTTCGCTCTCCAATGCGTTCGGCATTGCAGACGATGTTCTGCGCCACGGCGTGCAGAGCATTTCCGACCTCATCAACGTTCCCGGATTCATCAACCTCGACTTTGCCGACGTGACGAGCGTCATGGCAAACGCAGGCTACGCGCACATGGGTGTCGGCTCCGCGACCGGCAAGGACAAGGCGGAGGAAGCCGCAAAGGAAGCGGTGTCCAGTCCGTTGCTTGAAACCTCCATTCGCGGCGCAAAGGGCATTGTCATCAGCATGGCGGTTTCCGAGGACGTGGGTCTGGAGGACGTCGACCTCGCCGCGTCTCTGATTTCGCAGGAAGCAAGCCCCGACGCAAACGTCATCTGGGGTGTGTCTTTCGACCCCGAGTTGGAAGACGAAATGAAGATTACCATTATCGCAACCGGCTTCCAGAAGAAGCCCGAAGATGCGAACCGCGCGGGCGCGACGGTTAAGACCAATCCGGGCTCTCCGTTCCGCCGTGAAGCGGCGCAACCCGCTCCTGCCGCAGGTGCAAGACCGGCGGCACCGACGGGAACAAGACCCGCACAGCAGGGGCAAAGACCTGCGGCACGTCCCGCACAGCCCCCGCAAAGACCCGCACCCCGTCCGGCTCCCGCACCCGCGGCGGACGATGATTTCGATGACCTCTTCAATATGGTCAACGGCAACAGAAGAAAGAACTGAAACAACTCGGAGGAAAGAATACCATGATTTTTGAACATGACGATACCGCAACCGATTGCGGCGTAAAGATTAAGATTATCGGCGTTGGCGGCGGCGGCGGAAACGCGGTGAACCGAATGGTTGCCGCGAATGTGCAGGGTGTGGACATCTACGCGCTGAACACGGACAAGTTGGCATTCCGGAAGTCCGAAGTTGCAAACAAGATTATCATCGGCGAAAAGATTACCAAGGGCTTTGGCGCGGGCGCGAATCCGCAAATCGGTGCGCGCGCGGCGGAGGAGTCCATTGATGAAATCAAGGACATCCTTGAGGGAACCGACATGCTGTTCATCACCGCAGGTATGGGCGGCGGCACCGGAACGGGTGCGGCTCCCGTCGTGGCGAGAATGGCGCGGGAGATGGACATCCTGACCATCGGTATCGTGACCAAGCCGTTCAACTTTGAGGGCGCGAGAAGAATGGAGCAGGCGGAAAAGGGCATCGCGGAGTTGGCGCAGTACGTCGACTCTCTGGTGGTGATTCCGAACGAGCGTCTCAAACTGATTTCCACGGCGAAAATTTCGCTCTCCAACGCGTTCAGCACGGCGGATGACGTTCTGCGCCGCGGCGTGCAGAGCATTTCCGACCTGATTAACGTTCCCGGGTTCATCAACCTCGACTTTGCCGACGTGACCAGTGTCATGGCGAACGCAGGCTACGCGCACATGGGCGTTGGCTCTGCAACCGGCAAGGACAAGGCAGAGCAGGCGGCGATGGAGGCAATTTCCAGTCCGTTGCTTGAAACTTCCATCAAGGGTGCAAAGGGCATTCTGATCAGCATGGCGGTTTCGCCCGACGTCGGGTTGGAAGATGTGGACTACGCTTCCACGCTGATTGCGAAAGAAGCGAACCCCGACGCGAACATCATCTGGGGTGTGTCGTTCGACCCGACGCTTGAGGACGAAATGCACATCACCATTATTGCAACCGGTTTTGCAAAGAAAGACGAGGACGCGCAGAGAACGGTGAACAAGGTGAAGCCGAATCCCGAGTCGCCGTTCCGTTCGCAGGCTCCCGCGGGGCAGAGGTCCGCGCAGGGGACAAACGTGCAGAGACCCGCTCCCGCAGGTCAGAGACCCGCGGCACCCGCAGGGGCAAGACCTGCCGCGCCGCAACAGAGACCCGCACCCGCTCCTGCTCCTGCTCGCAAGCCTGCTCCCGCGCAGAGTGCGGCAGTTGAGGACGACGATTTTGACGACATCCTCACGATGATGAAGAACGCGAGAAAGAATCAGTAAGGGGGAAGACCTTGGGGCTCTGCCCCGAACCCTAAGACCTCGGGACTCTGTCCCGAACCCTAAGACCTCGGGACTCTGCCCCGAATCCTAAGACCTCGGGACTCTGTCCCGAACCCTGCATAGGGGACTTCTTAAGGAGAAGTC
>CAZVYZ010000032.1:14049-20495 GCA_964630695.1 uncultured Ruminococcus sp. | reverse complement strand
CTTCTCCTTAAGAAGTCCCCTAAGTAGGGTTCGGGGCAAAGCCCCGAGGTCTTAAAGGAGGAAACGAAAATGGCGAAATTGAAGATTGTGCAGTACGAGGACGAAACACTGCGGAAGGTCTGCAGACCCGTCGAGGCGGTGACACCGCGGGTGTGCAGACTGCTTGACGATATGTTGGAGACCATGCGAAACGCGAACGGATGCGGACTTGCGGGACCGCAGGTCGGGGTCCTGCGGCGCATTGCGGTCGTGGAAGTCGAGGAGGGCAAACCGATTGAACTCATCAACCCCAAAATCGTGGCGTATGCGGGCGAACAGCGCGAGGAGGAGGGTTGCCTCTCCATCCCGGGGCGTTGGGGCGTGACGGTCAGACCGAAGTATGTAACCGTCAGAGCGACAGACCGTAACGGCAAGGAATTCGAGGTGCAGGGGAGCGACCTGTTGGCGCGCGCTCTCTGCCATGAGATTGACCATCTGGACGGCAGACTGTTCACCGACCGTCTGGCACCGGAACAACCGCAGGAGAAGAAAAGATGAGAATTCTGTTTATGGGGACCCCCGATTTTGCGGTGTTTGCCCTGCGGGCGCTGATTGAGGCGGGGGAGGATGTCATTGGCATCGTGACCCAACCCGACCAACCGCGTGGGAGGGGATACGTCCTGACCCCGCCGCCTGTCAAAACCTGCGCCATGGAGAACGGGATTCCCGTCTACCAACCCGAAAAACTGAAAACGCAGGAATTTTCGGACTTACTCTTCCGATTGGACCCCGAACTGATTGTCGTGGCGGCGTATGGCAAAATTCTGCCTGCCACTGTGCTGGATTACCCCGCCTGCGGGTGCATCAATATCCACGGTTCGCTCCTGCCGGAGTACCGCGGTGCGGCGCCGATTCAGCGCGCCATCATGGACGGAAAGACCGTGACGGGCATTACCACCATGATGATGGACGCGGGGCTGGATACGGGCGACATCCTGCTCACGGGCGAGGTGAAAATCGAACCTGAGGACAATTTTGAAACGGTCCACGATAAAATGGGCGCGTGCGGGGCGGAGGTCCTGCTCCGTACCCTCGCGGCATTGCGGGACGGAACGCTGAAACGGATTCCGCAGGACGGAAGCCGTTCCACCTATGCCGCGAAAATCGAGAAAAGCGACTGCGTCCTGCATTTTGAGGATACCGCGGAGCGCCTGCATAACCGCATCCGCGCGCTGTCGCCGTTCCCACTCGCGTTCACGCATTTGCCGAACGGGAAACTGCTGAAAATCACCGCCGCGCGGGTGTCGGAGCGCAAAAAGAACGGTGACGTACCGGCAGGAACGGTCGTAGCGATTGACGGCGGAAACATCTCGGTTGCCTGCGGAACGGGCGTGTTGGATATTCTCGGCGTCCTGCCCGAGGGCAAGGGAAGAATGACGGCGGTGGCGTTCCTCAACGGTCACGGCGTGAAAAACGGTGACCGGTTGGGCGGAAACGACTGATGGGAAACGGAAACGAATCCCGAAATCCGCGGCGGTTGGCGCTTGAAGTCCTGGAGCGGGTGGAGCGCGGGCAGTATGCGAACCTTGCTTTGGACGCGGCGTTGGGAAAGTCCGCCCTCTCGGCGGAGGACCGCGCACTGGCAACCGCTCTGATTTACGGGGTGCTGGAAAAGCAGGGGCGACTGGATTTTGCTTTGGCTGGGCTTTCTAACCGCCCCGTGGAGGAACTTTCGCCCGATGTGCGGGCGCTTCTGCGACTCGGGCTGTACCAGCTCTGCTTTCTGGACCGTATCCCCGACCACGCGGCGGTGAACGAGACCGTCGTGCTTGCAAGCCGCAAAACGGCGGGCTACGTCAACGCGGTTCTGCGGGAGGAAATACGGCGGGGAAAGCCCCTGCCTCTGCCGCGGGAGGACGACCGCGCGGAGTGGCTGTCGGTGCGGTACTCGGTCTCGCGGGGACTGGCGGAGCGTCTGCTCGCGGACCTCGGGGACGCGAAAACAACGGCGTTTCTGAACGCGTTGGAGACCCCGCCGCCGTTGACCCTGCGGGTCAATACCCTGCGCACGACGCGGGAAAATCTGCTTGACGTCCTGCAAAAAGCGGGATTTGACGCACGCATGACCGCGCAGAGCCGCACGGGGATTGTTCTGCCCCACGGCGCGGCGGTGCGCGAAGTGCCGGGCTTTGACGAGGGGCTGGTTTTCGTGCAGGACGAGGCCTCGCAACTTGCGGTGGAGGCGGTGAACGCGCACCCCGGGATGCGGGTGGCGGACGTTTGCGCCTGCCCGGGGTCCAAGTCGTTCGGCATTGCAATGGAGATGGAGAACCGCGGCGAGGTGTTGGCGTGCGACCTGCACGCTTCCAAACTGTCGCTGGTGAGCGGCGGCGCGGAACGGCTCGGAATCGGGATTCTGTCGGTTCTGGAGCGGGACGCGCGAAAGCCGATGGCGGGCGCGGAGGGAAGTTTCGACCGCGTGCTGTGTGACGTGCCGTGTTCAGGGTTCGGGGTCATCGGCAAGAAGCCGGAGTTGCGCCGAAAGGACCCGCAGGAGAGCGCGGGACTGCCTGCGATTCAGGCGGCGATTCTCGCGCGTTCGGCGGAGTTGTTGCGCGTGGGCGGGCGGTTGGTCTATTCGACCTGCACGGTCCTGCCGGCAGAAAACGAGGAGAATGTGGCGCGGTTTTTGAAAGAAAACGGGAATTTCCGCTTGCACACGGCGCGGACGCTCTATCCCGACACCGACGGGACCGACGGCTTTTTCATTGCCGCAATGGAGAAAATCCGATAGGAGGAACTATGACCGAACCGGAAACGAAGCCCGAACTTCTGTCGCTGATGCCGGATGAGTTGGCGGCACTGATGGAGAAAATGGGCGAGGCGCGCTATCGCGCAAAACAGTTGTTTGCGGGAATGCACCGCGGACTGTCACCCGACGAGATGACGAATATCGGAAAGCCGCTCAAGGAAAAACTGCGTGAGGGGACGTTTTGGACCATGCCGCAGGTCGAGGTGAAATTGGTCTCGGCGATTGACGGAACGGTGAAGTACCTTTTCCGCCTCGCGGACGGCAACTGCGTGGAGAGCGTGGTGATGAAGTACGAACACGGCAACACCATCTGCATTTCGTCGCAGGTCGGGTGCAGGATGGGATGCCGGTTCTGTGCGTCAACCATCGGCGGCAAGGTGCGTGACCTCTCTGCGGGTGAGTTGCTCGGGCAGGTCCTCGCGGCGCAACGCGATACGGGGGAGCGAATTTCCAACATCGTGATGATGGGCATCGGGGAACCGCTTGACAACTACGACAACGTGCTGAAATTTCTGCATCTTGTGAACTGCCCCGATGGAATCAACATCGGGTACCGTCACATTTCACTTTCGACCTGCGGCTTGGTTGACCGCATCCGCGCGCTGGCGGCGGAGGATCTGCCGATTACGCTGTCCATCTCCCTGCACGCGCCGGATGACGAAACGCGGTCATCCATCATGCCGGTCAACAAGCGATACGGCGTGATGGAGCTGCTAACGGCGTGCCGTGACTACTACGCGGCAACGGGACGGCGGATTTCGTTTGAGTATACGCTGATTGCGGGGAAAAACGACAGTCCCGCAGCGGCGGAGAAACTGGCGCAGGTGCTGAATTCGCATCTGCGGAGCAGGACCGACACAATGCCGATTCATGTGAATCTGATTCCCGTCAACCCCGTTGCGGAGACGGGCTTTGAAAAGTCGGGCAAGCCCGCCCTGCACCGCTTCGCGGCGATTCTCGAATCCCGCGGAATCCGCGCAACGGTTCGTCGGACGCTCGGTGCCGACATCAACGCTTCGTGCGGTCAGTTGCGGAGGGGACGCGGGGGGAAAACGTCTTAAGGCAACACCGCGCAATTCGCAATCGGCGCACTCGCTCGCGCCTTTCCCGTCATACTTCACAAAAATCCTTGCCTGTAGCCGCGCTACAGCCTGCGAATTTTTGTATTGTCTGACGAAAAATCCGGCTTCGCGATTTCACCATCGGAATTGCGCGGTATTGCCTTAAAAGGAAGTGAACGCTTCGCTGCTGACGGTTGCATAACAACCGTCATTCCCAAATCCTTTCAAGAACTTTCAACGCATGGGATTGGTGCGAACATACCGACTTGAATTCTGAAAGAATGCGGCGGATTGTGAAGGATGGCAATTTTGACTCTTGACTTTTTGGAAAAAGTGTGGTATACTATATAAAATGGATGTTTCTACCCCGATTTTGGGGGATAAAATAAAACAAACCCAAGGAGGAATTTGCAATGGCAACCGAAACACGCCCGCTGGTCAGCGGATCCTATCTGGAATATATGGGCAGACCTCTTGTGAGGCAGGATGACACGATTATTTACGGGGACATGAGCGAAAAATGCGTTCTGATTCTGGAGATTCTGAAACGGGACGACACCTCGAAAATGCCGAAGAGCGTATTGGTCCAATTGGTGGATTCCAAGGACACGACCAAGATTATCCGACAGACGGACAAAAAAAGTCTGTACGACGCATTCAGTATCGGCGTGGTCTGGTTGGACCGCGCGTTGCAGGAGGAATGAACCAAACGGGAGACGGGCAATGCCTGCCTCCCGTTTGGTTTTGCGGGATTGATACTTTCAACCGATGCGGAACGACACATGGGTCGTTCCGTCCCAAACGTCAACTAACCTGAACTATTTCTATCCGGTAGCGGGAGCAACCGGAATTCGTAGAGCGTATCCGGCTACAGAAAATTCAGCACAACAAAAGGAGAGGGGGAAATCTCCCTTGGTTAAAGTTTTGAAAGGTCTTGGGAAACTTTTTCAAAAGTTTCCCAAGTGGGGTTCGGGGGAAAGCCCCGAGACTTTATTTTCTGAAAAAATCGGAAAAAGTGGTGCGTAAGGGTTTACAAACGGACAAAAATATGCTATACTAAATAGGAATATCTATTTATACGGAAAGAAAAGGAGGGGACGGCATGAACGCTTCACCCGAAACGAACCAAAATCCGCGAGAGGAGCGCAACACGGCGGAAGAAAAAAACACGCATGGAAACGGAATGCTTGCCGTGGCGGCGGTCCTTTTCGCGCTTGCTTCGGGAACGGTCCCGATTGCATTGGTGAAACCGTGGGTCGGAATGGGACTCTGGGCGGCAATGCTGATTGGGTGTGTCGTCCTGTTCCGCCGAATGCGTCTCGGCGTTACCCTGACGCTCGTTGCGTCGGTCGCGGCATTTCTGCTTTCGGGGTCCTACCTGTTTGTCGGACCGCTTGCCACGGCACTGGCCGTGGGAACTTTTTCCGGCGCGTTTTTGATGACCTCCCTTGAAAAGCCTTACCTTGCTTGTCTCGCTCCGCTTTTGGCAACGGCGGTCACCGCCGCCTTTACGCAGGACCCGCTCCTGATTGTCGCGGCACTTGCCCTGCTTCCTGCGGCGGCACTGACCGCGTTCGCAACCAAACGGGGGATGGGCAGAACCTCGGTTATCTGCTTTGGCGCGGGCGGTCTGCTCGGCGCGGCGCTCATTCTCTTTGTGGTCGCGTTGGCAAGAACCGAGGCGGGCTTTTCCGTTGAAACCGTGCAGGCATTGCTCGATGAATGGAAAGCAAGCCTGCTCGCCGACCGAATGGAAATGCGGGACGGTCTGCTTGCAATGCTGGAGCGGGCTTACGAGAATTCGGGAACCGCGGGAACGCAGTCGGCGCAGACGATGATGGACTACTATCGGCGGCTGATGAGCGACGCGGTACTGGAGAGCGACCTGACGCGGATGTTCAACGTCCTGCCCGGGGCGGTCGCGGCAATCGCACTGATTGCGGCGTATCTCGGTCAGCGGTTGCTCCTGGACGGGTATGACGCGGCGGGGATGCGGTCGCGTATCACGCCCGAGAGCGAATTTCTGGTGTTGAGCCTACCCGCGGCGGTCATCTACGTGGTCTGCCTGATTCTGTCGCTGATATTCGACACTTCCTATGCGGTCCCCGTGGTGACGGCGGAGAACCTGCTCCTGATTCTGACCCCCGGACTTTGCGCGGTCGGATGGGGCGCGCTGACGCGGTTTTATCGGTCGGTTCCGCCGCGCGGGCGGGGCGTCCTGATCGTTCCCGCGATTGCACTGCTTTGCTGTGCGTCCTCATCGGTGTTCTATGTGCTGGCGGCTTACGGCGCATACACAACCATCTTTTCCGCTGTGCGCCGCGCAATCCTGCGCCGCGGGGGACCGAATCCGCCCGACGACGGACCGTTCGGCGGCGGAGACGATGACGGCAATCCGTTTGACTGATTTTCTTCCGCGATTTCCGAATAAAGGAGACTGACAGATGATAAAAAAGAAACCTTCGTCTTTCCGAACCGACCTGCGGTCACCGCTGATTGCGGGGGCGGCAATCGGGGCGGTCCTGCTGGCGCTCTTGGCGGTGCTGACGTTCCTGAGCGAGGGCGGCAAACCGATTGTCCCGCCCGAGCACCTG
>CAZVYZ010000032.1:0-14039 GCA_964630695.1 uncultured Ruminococcus sp. | reverse complement strand
CCGCCGGGGGGGGGGGGGGGGGCGGGGGGGGCGGTCCGGGGGGCGCTGGGGGGGGTGTGGCCGTCCCGGGGGGGGGGCGACAACCGTTTCGCCCCCCCCGACCCCCTGCCGTATTATGCGCTTGCGTTGCTCGGCGTGCATCTGCTGACCGTTGGGCTGATTCTGTTCGCGTATCTGACGCGCTATCGGCGCATCAGTGAGGCGAACGACGCGGCGGACCTGATGACAACCGAAATCAGCGATATGTTCCGCTATGTGGTGGATATTCCGTATGCCATCATAGGCGGTGACGGTATGGTCAAAATCGTATCGGGTGCGCTCCAGACCATCCTGCAATTCCGTTCGCCCATCTGCAACGTCCCGCTCTCCGACTTCTGCTCGGTTCCGATGAGCGAAATCATCGGCTACGCGCAGGCGGGCGAGCAGGTCAAGAACCTTTCCTACAACGAGGACGGTGTGCCGATTGACAACACCCAACCGATGACGACCGAGATTGAGGGCAGGAAGTACGACCTGCGGTGCTATATCATGCGTTCGCGCGGGAAAGACTACTATTTCGTGGTCTTTGACGACGTGACCGATATGATGGCGCTGAAAAAGAAAAAATACGACGAGGAACCTGTGGTGGCGTATATCGTCATCGACAGTCTGCAGGAACTTGCGCAATACGTGCGGGTCAGTTACCGGACGGCGGTCAGCGAAATCGAAACCATTCTCAAGGAGTGGGTCGCGGGACTGGGCGGCATGATTCGCGAATACGAGCGGGAGAAGTACCTGACGGTGTTCAACCGCGCGGCTCTGGACGATTGCATTGCGAACAAGTTCCGCATTCTCGAAACCGTGCGGAACGTGAAACTGGGGGACAACAGTTATCCTGTGACCATTTCCATGGGTGTCGGCGCGATTGACGGCAGTTTTGAGGACAAGGAACGCGCCGCATCCGACGCTCTGGACATTGCCCTGCAAAAGGGCGGCGACCAGGTGGCGGTCAACGACGGAAAGAGCGTGACGCCTTACGGCGGCAGAGTCAACACGATGTACGGCTCGACGACCATCACGTCGCGCGTGAATTCCCAGCACCTTTGCCAACTGATGCGCGAGGCGGGGAACGTGTTGATTATGGGACACCGTGCGCCCGACTACGATTCCATCGGTTCGTGCGTGGGGCTTGCGCGTCTGGCAATCTGTGCCCGCGAGGGGGACATTTCCCACATCCGCGTGGTGGTGGACCGGAATCACCAGAACTTCCGCAACTGCTACGATTTGCTTGCGCACCTGCCGGAGTACCGCTCGATGTTTATCAGCGGGGAGACGGCGCTTGACGCGGTGCGGTCGGACACGCTTCTGATCATGAGTGACGTGAGCAACGTATTCAACACGGAATGCCCGAAACTGCTCAAGTGCGTGCAGAACGTGGTGATTATTGACCACCACCGCCGTCCCGACCAGATGTATGAATTCAAGCCGCTGATGACCTACATCCGCCCGGGTGTTGCGGCGGCGAGCGAGTTGGTCAGCGAGATGTTGGAACTCAGTCCGTACCACGATGCGCTTCTGAAAGAAGAAGCAACGCTGATGCTGACGGGCTTGATGTTGGATACGAAGAACTTCACGCAGGGTGCGGAGATGCAGACCTTTGCGGCGGTGCATTACCTCTATGAGCGCGGCGCGCACACGAATGTGGCGCGGAGTTTCTTCACGGAGTCGATGACGAGTCTGTTCACTGCCTGCGACATTGACAGCCGCACGCGGACTTATCGCGACAAGATTGCGCTGACGTGGCAGAGTCTCGACCGTCCCGCGACCGAGGAGGACACGGTGGCGATTGCAAAGGCTGCGGACAAGTTGATGACGATTAACGGTATCGAAGCCTCCTTTGCGCTTCTGCACGCGGAGAACACGGTGACGATTTCGGCACGCTCGCACGACAAAATCAATGTGCAGTTGATTATGCAACGTCTCGGTGGCGGCGGTCACTACGACATGGCGGGTGCGAAGTTAACGCACACCTCTCTTGAGGCGGCGTCCCAGCAACTCAAGAGTGTGATTGACGACTACCTCGACCACGAGTACGGCGTGAAGGAGAAGTGAGGAGTGGGGGAGAGGAAGACCTTGGAGGCGCAGGGAGACCCCTTGAAAGGGGCTCCCTACCCTCCAAACCTCCCTGACCCTCCCCGAACTTCCCTGCACGGCAACCGCCGGTTTGGTTTGTGGAGATTTCCCACGTTTTTAGGACGGCGGTTGCCGTGCAGGGAAGTTTTTGGCGGATTGGGAGGTGCGATGCCTTGCAGAGTGCGGCTGTCGCGCCCGTTTGGTTGGCAGGGTATTGGGAGAGTGTAAGTCTTGCGTGAGTGGAGTTTATCCCCCCTCATCAGTCGCTCACGCGACAGCTTCCCCCCGAGGGGAAGCCTTCCTTACGCTGTGCGAGCATAACGGACAAAATTTAGGAAGGCAAGAACATAGCGAATAATTATTTCGAGAGGCAACAGACCTTTAAGGCAACACCGCGCAATTCGCAATCGGCGCACTCGCTCGCGCCTTTCCCGTCATACTTCACAAAAATCCTTGCCTGTAGCCGCGCTACAGCCTGCGAATTTTTGTATTGTCTGACGAAAAATCCGGCTTCGCGATTTCACCATCGGAATTGCGCGGTATTGCCTTAAGAAAAAGCGGAATTCTAAGATACAAGTAATTTATGAGAACAAACAGGTTTTCAAATCCCCGCTCACTGTCCTTGTTATGAAAAACGAAAGGGATTTTGAAAAAGGCTTCCCCTCGGGGGGAAGCTGTCGCGTGAGCGACTGATGAGGGGGGATAAATCTCCGCCACATAGAAAAGTATCTTTCAATCGAAGCGAAACGACCCGCGTGTCGTTCCGCCCAATCATCAACTAACCTGAACCATTTCTATCCGGTAGCGGAGAGAAACGGCAAGCCGTTGTCCAAATCCCGCTGGACGGGATTTGGCTCGGAGCAGCCGGAATGCGTAGCGCCTATACGGCTACAGAAAAAACAGCACCACAAAAACATAGGGGTAAAATCCCCCTTAGTTAAAGTTCTTGAAATTCTTAAAAACTTCTTTCAAGAAGTTTTTAAGTAGGGTTTGGGGCAAAGCCCCAAGGTCTTACGGTTCGGGGCAAAGCCCCGAGGTCTTAATAGGAGGAAACAACCATGAAAGTCATTTTGCTGGCAGATGTCAAAGGACAGGGGAAAAAGAACGAGGTCATCGAGGTTTCGGACGGGTACGGGAAAAACTTCCTGATTCCGAGGAAACTCGCGAAACCCGCGGACGCGCAGTCGGTGAACGACGCAAAAATGAAAGAGAACGCGAGACTGTATAAACTGGAGACAGAGAAGAAAGAAGCGCAGGAACTGGCGGAAAAACTGAAGAAGATTACGGTTACCATCAAGGCGTCCTGCGGCGGTGACGGTCGGTTGTACGGTTCGGTGACGGCGAAAGACGTGGCGGAACGGTTGGCGACGGAGCACGGCATCACACTGGATAAGCGGAAGATCGTGGTCAAGGACCCGATCAAGGCATACGGCAGATACGCGCTGGAGGTCAAACTGTACCCCGAGGTCACGGGAACGCTGACACTGGCGGTCGTGGCGGAACAGTAAAAAGGAAAAAGGAAGCAGAAAAGCAGTAAGCATTAAGGAAGAATGGAAAACGAACTGATTGAAAAACGACTGCCGTTCTCCATGCCCGCGGAGCAGTCGCTTCTGGGCGCGGTCCTGATTGACCCTGTGTCGCTCAACGAAATAGCGGCACTGATGAAAGCCGAGGACTTCTATCTGGAAGAACATAAGCAGATTTACCTCGCCATGCAGGAGTTGTTCCTTGCGAACCGCGAGATTGACGTGGTGACGCTGATTGATATGCTCGTCACACGCGGCGTGTACGATAAGGCGGGCGGGGAGGACTATATCCGAACCCTGTCGGAGACGGTTCCGGACGCGATGAACGTCAAGGACTATGCGCGAATCGTCAAGGAGAAAAGCGTCCTGCGCCAACTGATTGCGGCGGCGGGGGAAATCTCCGAGAGCGCGTATTCCGAGCAGGAATCGGTGAGCGCGGTCCTTGACCATGCGGAGAACCTCATTTTCAAAATCGCACAGGGGCGGGATACGCAGAATTTCAAACACATCCGCGAGGTGTTGCAGGACGTCTACGGACATTTGCAGGAACTGCGGACCAACGCCGAGGCAACGCAGGGGACCAAAACGGGCTTCTCGCTTCTTGACCGCGTGCTGGCGGGAATGGGAAAGAGCGACCTCGTGCTGATTGGCGCGCGCCCGGGTATGGGAAAGACCTCGTTCGCGCTGAACATTGCCACCAACGTCGCGAAGCAGACCAAAAAAGCGGTGTGTATCTTCTCCCTTGAAATGTCGGCGGAGCAATTGGTCAACCGCGTGCTGTCAAGCGAGGCGCTGGTCAACAGTTACGCGCTCAGAACCGGAGAGTTGACTCCCGAGGATTGGGAGCATCTGGCGGTCGCGTCGGGAGAATTGTCGGGGTGCGATATTCTCATTGACGATACGTCGGGTATGACGGTCACGGCAATGAAAGCAAAACTGCGGCGGGTGCAGAATCTCGGGTTGGTCGTTATCGACTATCTGGGACTGATGCAGGGCGACCACCACAACGACAACCGCGTGCAGGAAGTGTCGGAAATTTCGCGGTCGCTGAAAATTATGGCAAAAGAACTGATGGTGCCGGTCATCTGCTGCGCACAACTTTCACGCGGACCCGAATCGCGTACCGATAAGAGACCGATGCTTTCCGACCTGCGCGACTCGGGTGCTATCGAGCAGGACGCGGATACGGTTATTTTCCTCTATCGCAGTGAATACTATAAGACAGACGAGACGGCGAACAACCAGACCACCAGTATCGCGGAAGTCATCATTGCGAAAAACCGTCACGGGTCACAGGGAACCGTTTCGATGGGATGGAACGGTCAGTATACGAAGTTCCTGACAATCGAAGAGGGAGCGACACCTCCGTGAGGAATCTGACGAGGACGATGCGGGCACCGTGGGAACTGGCGGGCATGCCGCGCGATACGGCGGTTGCCGTCGGATTTTCGGGCGGCGCGGATTCGGTTGCGCTCCTGTCGCTTTTGGAAAAAGCGGCGAAACGGGACGGTTTTCCGCTCCTTGCCCTGCATATCCATCACGGGATTCGCGGGGCGGAGGCAGACCGCGACGAGGCGTTCTGCCGCGACTTTGCGGCGCGGCTCGGCGTGGATTTTTGCGCAGTGCGGGTCGACGTTCCCGCGTGGGCAAGAGAACACGGCATGGGACTTGAGGAAGCGGCGCGCGAGGTGCGCTACCGTTGCTTTGAGGACGTCATGACGGAGCGGGGAATCCCTCTGCTTGCCACGGCGCACCACGCGGACGACAACGCCGAAACGGTGCTGTTCCGTCTGGCGCGCGGAACGGGACTTGACGGACTCTGCGGAATTCCGCAGGTCCGGAAACTCGGAACCGGCGTGGTCGTGCGTCCGCTGTTGCCTTTTACAAAGGAAGAAATTCTCGGTTACTGTCGGGAGAACGGATTGGAATCCGTCACTGACAGTACCAATCTTGCACCCTGCTGTACGCGGAATATCCTGCGGCTTGAGGTCCTGCCCGCATTGGAGCGCGCGGTCCCGAACGCTGCGGCAACGATGGCACGGACGGCGGAAAGTCTGCGGCAGGATGCGGACTGCCTTGACGGTCTTGCGGCGGAATGGTTGCGGACGCACCGCAAAGAGGACGCACTGCGGGCAGGGGATTTGCGCGGATTGCACCCCGCACTTCTCGGACGGGTGCTTGCGGAATTCCTCGGCGGGTGCGAGGCGGTCCACATCAAAGCGGTGGAAAAACAACTTGCGTCCGGAAAGGGCGGGAGCGTGACCCTGCCGCGCGACCGGTATGCGTCGCTGTGCGGCGGCATTTTGCGGGTCTTTCCGAACCTGCGCGGCGAGGGAATTGCAGGCGTGATTCCGTTCGGCGCGGGAAGTTTTGCGCTTTGTGACGGCAGGCTGACTGTTTCCGTACAGGAAACTGAAAAATGCCGGAAATGCAAGAAAGTTCACAGTTTGTCAACAACACATTATATCAATCGGTCTGAAAAATCTGTTATAATAAATCAGTTTTTCTGGAGAGAAATGCGGGACGGCGACAGAATTCGCATGGGAACGCGCGAGGTACGGTGCACGACGCTTTTGCGCGCGGGCGGGATTCCCTGCGCGGTGCGGAAGCGGTTGCCCGTGTTGTGTCGTGCGGACGGCGAGGTGGTCTGGGTTCCTTTTGCGGAGCGCGGAGACGCGGAGCCGACCGAGGGGGCATACGCGGTCACACTGACGCTTTGGGAGAACCTGACAGACCGAGAAGACAAAGGAGAAAATCGGGATGTACGAAATCAGTCGGGATATTGAACGGATATTGGTCGGAAAAGAGGAACTGGATGCCATCTGCGACAGGCTTGCGGCGCAGATTACCGCCGAATACGGCGAATCGCCGCGCGACCTCGTGATGGTCGTGGTGCTGAAAGGCTCGGTGATGTTTGCGACCGACCTTGTACGCAGAATTCCGCGCCACGTGTGTCTGGAATTCATGAAAGTGTCCTCATACGGCGCGGGAACCGAAACGTCGGGCTTTATACAGGTACATCTGGACCTGAAGCGTGACATCAGGGGCGCGGATGTGATTATCATCGAGGATATTGTGGATAGCGGGCGCACACTGGAAAAGTTGTCGGGGTTGCTTGCAAACCGCGGCGCGCACAGCGTGAAATGCTGTACCCTGCTGGATAAACCCGAGCGGAGACAGGTCAACTTCAATGCCGATTACGTCGGGAAAATCGTGCCGGACGTGTTTGTGGTCGGGTACGGACTGGACTATGATGAGAAATACCGCAATCTGCCGTATGTCGGCGTGCTGAAACCGTCGGTGTACGAGAAATAAACGCGGAAGCGAACGGAGGAATTCATGAAGCAACGCAGTATTATCCGCCAACTGATTTACTACGGGGTTGCAATCCTGCTGATTGTTCTGGCAGTCAGCGCGCTGACCACACGCGGAACAAGCGCGAAAAAAGCGACCTATGACGATGTCATTGAAGCAATCAGCAATGCGGGCAAAGAGGACGCAACCGATGCGGACAAGATTCAGAGCATTACGCTGAATGCGAAGAATCAGTTGACCATCGTGTTTGCGGACACGAACAAGGCGTCTCTGACCTATAAATTCGACGAGAAAACGCTGAACTTCTTCTACAAGAACCTTTCCTCCGACGTGGAGGAACTGGTCAAGGCGGGCAAAATCGAGCGTTACGACCTGACTCCTGCGACCGAGGTCCCCGCTTGGCTCTCGTTCCTGCCGATGATTCTGATTGTCGTCTTTATGATTGTGCTGTGGGTCATTTCGGCAAACCAGATGAGCGGCAAAGGCGGCGGAAAGTTCAATTCGTTCGGCAGAGCAAAGGTCAAGACCCCGACGCAGAACGGGCAGAAAGTCCTGTTCCGCGATGTGGCGGGCGCGGACGAAGAAAAGGAAGAGTTGGTGGAGGTCGTGGAATTCCTCAAGGACCCGCAGAAGTTCACCAAACTCGGTGCGCGCATTCCGCACGGCGTTCTGCTTGTCGGCCCTCCCGGTACGGGTAAAACCCTGCTTGCAAAAGCGGTCGCGGGGGAGGCGGGCGTTCCGTTCTACTCCATCTCCGGCTCGGATTTCGTGGAAATGTACGTCGGTGTCGGCGCGTCGCGTGTGCGCGACCTGTTCGATACCGCGCGCAAATCGCCTGCGGCAATCATCTTTATTGATGAAATCGACGCGGTGGGACGGCACAGAGGTGCCGGACTGGGCGGCGGTCACGACGAGAGAGAGCAGACGCTCAACCAGTTGTTGGTGGAAATGGACGGCTTCGGGTCGCATGACGGCATCATCGTCATGGCGGCGACCAACCGTCCCGATATTCTGGACCCCGCTCTGCTTCGCCCCGGACGTTTTGACCGTCAGGTAACGGTCAACTACCCCGACATCAAGGGCAGAGAGGAGATTCTCAAAGTCCACTCGCGCAACAAACCGCTGGAAGCGGGCGTGGATTTCCACAAAATCGCGCAGTCGACGGTCGGGTTCACGGGGGCTGACCTCGCAAACCTGCTCAACGAGGCGGCGTTGCACGCGGCAAAGCGGGGCAAGTCGCTCATCGGCATGGACGACATCGAGGAATCCTATATGAAAGTCCTGCTGGGACCGCAGAAGAAGTCCCGCGTGCGGACCGAAAAGGACAACAAACTGGTGGCATATCACGAGGCGGGTCACGCGGTGGTGACCTACTACTGCAAGCATACCGACCCCGTCAAGCACATTACCATTATCCCCGCGGGCAGAGCGGGCGGCGTGACGATCCGCGTGCCGCTTGAGGACCAGATGGGGTCGACCAAGGGCGAGATGATTGACGACATCCGCATCAGCCTCGGCGGACGGATTGCCGAGGAACTGATTCTGGACGACATCTCCACGGGGGCTTCGAGCGATATCCAGAAGGCAACGCAGGTTGCGCGGAATATGGTCACGCGGTACGGCATGAGCGACCGCTTGGGACCGATTCTCTACGGTTCGGAGCATACGAGCGACGAGGTGTTCCTCGGGCGCGATTTCAGCAGCGGAAAGGACTACTCCGAAGAGACCGCCGCGGCGATCGACGAGGAAGTCCATGCCATTATCGAGCAGGCGTATGCCGACGCGAAGAAGATGCTACAGGACCACATCGACCGCCTGCATTTCGTGGCGCAGTACCTGCTGAAGCATGAGAGCATGGACGGCGACCAGTTTGCCGCCGCAATGAAAGACGGCGCAACGATGGAGGAGTTGGAAGCCATTGCCGCGAAGAAAGCGGAGGAAAGTCGGCTTGACAACGAGAAAGCCGCAGAAGCCGCAAAGAAGGCGGAGGAAAACGGCGAGAGCAACATGAACGGCGAGAGTAGCGGAAACGGTGAAAACGGGGCGAACGGGACCAACGGTGCCGACGCACCTGCGGGACCGTCCGACGAACCGCAGAACACGGAACAATAATGCCGCATGGCGACACAGGGGGGACCGCGACGAATTCGGTCCCCCTTGCTTGGGTTTCAGAGGGGCATCGGGACATCCCTGCGTATCAAACCATAGAAAAGGAGAAACGGCATGGAAACGTTTGAGGACTACGGTCGGGGGCTGCCTGCATTTACGATATGCGGGGATACTTCGGGAAAATGCGGGAGTACGCGAACCGGATTGAGTGGGAGCCGGACCCGTGGATGCGGGAGCGGCTGTTGGGCGCGATTCTGCATGAATTCCGGAAGCACCGTGACAGGAGCAATCCCGTGATGAACCGCCCCGACGATTACATCCTGAAAGTGATTGACTACGTCAAAACGCATCCGGAGGAGAAACTGACCGCAGACATCCTTGCGGGGATGTTTTACGTCTCGAGGGACAAACTGAAGAAAGACTTCAAGCGAAGCACCTATATGAACCTCGGCGATTTCCTTCAGGCAATGCGGATGAATCTGGCGAAAGAGTTGTTGCGCAAGCGGTTACCCGTGAATGAGGTCATCAGACGGTGCGGTTATGAGAGCAGTTCCTATTTTTTCAAACGGTTCAAGGCGGAAACGGGGGAGACACCGTTCCGATTTGAGCGATAGAACGGAAAGACCGTCGCAGGTTATTGCGACGGTCTTTTTTTATTAGTTATAGAAAACCACCTGCTAAGCAGGTGGTTCAGTAGAGGCTTTTGCCGTTGAACAAAAAACACCTTCTATGGTATAATACAAGCGGGTCTGGCCAACCGCAAGTAAAATAAACATAGAAGGAGGTCAATTATGAAAATTGACACAAATCGTATAGCACATACCACATGGAATTGCACCGCCGAAAAATGTGTTGGGAAACGGTTGACAAAACATTTGGATGTGGTATAATACGATTTGGTTTGTTGAAAATTACCATGAAACGGAGCGCTTTTATGACACCTGATTTTTTTTCTGCGGTTTACCGCCGTTCGCGACGCGCGTACGTCTTGCAATGCACATTTGAATACCTGATTGCACTTTTGGTCGCGGACGCGTTTTTGGCGAAGTTGTTGAACGCGTTGGATATTGACGACGCAACGGTTGGAATCATTTCTTCGTTCATTACGCTGGCATTTACGGTGCAGATTCTTTCGGTTCTGCTTTGCCGTCGGAAAATGAACTCCAAGCGGATTTCCACCATCCTCAACTGCGTGGGGCATCTGCTGTTCGTCTTTCTTTATCTGACCCCGTTCCTGCCGTTCCGCGGGACCGGCATCAAGATGATTGTGATGGGTATCATTCTGGTGTCCTATGCCATGCGGTATCTGGTTGCGACCATTGTATTCCGTTGGGCGAACAGTTTCGTGGACCCCTGCGGTCGGGCGGATTTCTCGGCGAAAAAAGAGATTATCTCCCTGCTTTGCGGCATGGCGTTTACTGCGTCGGTCGGTTACATCTTCGGTCGGTTTGAGAGCGCGGGAAAGATGGACACGGGATTTCTGGTGATTGCGGTTCTGGTCCTCGTCCTGAACGTTGCGAATTTCATCTGCTTTCTGTGCATCGGGAAAGAGGAGGTCCCCGAGGGTCGCGAGGTCTGCGGCATGCGGGAGGTCCTGCGCGAAACGCTTGGAAACAAGAATTTCCGCTCGGTCGTTTATCTCACGGTTCTGTGGGAAATGGGACGGTATTTCTCGGTGGGATTTGTGGGGATTTACAAGACCAAGGACCTCGCGATTTCCATGTTCGCGATTCAGGTTATCAACATCTGCGGGGAAGCCGCGCGGGCGCTTTTGTCGCGACCGTTCGGGAAACTCTCCGACAAGACTTCCTTTGCACACGGAATGGAGATTGCGCTCGGCGTTGCCGCGGCGGCATTCCTTTGTCTGATGTTCACGGGGGCTGCGACATGGTTCCTGATTATTCCTTACACGGTGTTTTACGCGGTTTGTTTGGCGGGGCTGAACGCGAACTCTTTCAACATTACGTACAGTTATGTTCGTGCCGACTGCATTGCCGAGGCGATGGCAATCAAAAACTGCATTGGTGGTCTATGTGGCTTTGGCGCATCCCTGCTCGGCAGCCGGATTCTTGCTTCCGTGCAGGGGAACGGGAACCGTCTCTTCGGAATCGAAATTCGCGGTCAGCAGGTGCTTGCAATCTGCTCGCTGCTCTTTATTCTCGGCGCGTTCCTTGTGACGCACTTTGTCATCGGCAAGCAGAAAGTTTTGAAGCAGTAAAAGACCTTGGGGCTTTGCCCCAAACCCGAAGATCTTGGGGCTTTGCCCCAAACCCGAAGACCTTGGGGCACCGCCCCAAACCCTGCCTAGGAAACTTCTTGGAAGAAGTTTCCTAAGAACTTTCAAGAACTTTAAGCAAGGGGATTTTTGCTCCTTGCTTTTTGTTGTACTGATTTTTCTGTAGCCGTATACGCTCTACCAATTCCGGCTGCTCCCGCGTCCAATCCCGTCCAGCGGGATTGGCAAAGCGGCTATCGCCGCTCGCTCCGCTACCGGATAGAAGCAGTAGGAAAGTTACTATTGAATCGGGCGGAACGACCCGCGTGTCGTTCCGTTTCGTTTATTAACTAACTTGAACTTTTTCTATCCGGTAGCGGAGAGAGCGCAAGCGCACAAATCCCGCTGGACGGGATTTGGCTCGGAGCAGCCGGAATGCGTAGAGCGTGTATGGCTACAAAAAACAGTATCACATAAAAAGAGGGGGATAATCCCCCTTAGTTAAAGTTTTGAAAGTCCTTAGAAAACTTTTTCAAAAGTTTTCTAAGTGGGTTTGGGCAAAGCCCAAGGTCTTCGGGTTCGGGACAGGCCCAAGGTCTTCGGGCTCGGGCAAAGCCCAAGGTCTTTTCCCAAGGCATTCCATGCTTCAAATCCTCATGCCGATGCGAGAAAAACCTATTCCATCGGGGGGTGAAATGCGGTATAATAGGGGTAAGAAAAATCCGGGGTAACCGGTTATGAAAGGAAAGAAATAAATGAACGCATTTCGCCCGACCGCAATTCCGCTGATGACGACGGACCCGTTTTTCAGCGTGTGGAGTTTCTCTGACCGACTTGCGGATGACAGCACCCGCCATTGGACGGGACGCAGACAGTCCATGCTCGGAGTCCTCACCGTGGACGGCGTGCCTTGCCGCTTTATGGGGCAGACCGAGCCGTTTGAAAGTTACCTGTTTGCCGACGGTCCTGCGCTGAAACAGACCTCGGTGACGGTCAATCCGACCTCGACGGTCTATACCTTTGCGCATCCGCTCTGCGACCTGACGGTGACGTTCCTCACGCCGCTCCTTTGCGACCGTCCGGAGGTGATGTCCCGCCCCGTTTCCTATGTGTTCTACGAGATTGTCCCCGTTGAGGAGGGGCATACCTTTGAGGTGTACGTCGACGCTTCCTGCGACCTCTGCGGTGACGAAAAGGGGCAGACCTTTGTTCACCACGTTGAGGAAGGACACGCGTGGATTGGCGCGTCGGAGCAGCACGTTCTGAACGAATCGGGAGACGACGTGCGCATCGGTTGGGGATACCTGCATCTGGTCCATCCGAACGCAGTGGTTTCCACGCTGAACTGCCGCCGCGCCATTTTTCGCAAGCCCCTCTGGCGGTCCATGAAGAAACTCATTGCGGATGAAACGGCAATGGAACTGCTGCCGTTCCGCTCCATGCCATTGGTTTCGGCGACCTCGGAGAAACTTTCCGACGTGTTCGTGTTCGCCTATGACGACGTGCATTCGGTGGAATACTTCGGCAAGCCCGCGGACGCGTACTGCATGAGCGTATACGGCTCGTTTGACGCGATGCTGAAAGTCGCGGTCTCCGAGACCGAAAGCCTGCGTGCGGCGTGCGCGGAGTTTGACCGCACCCTGACTGCGCGCATGGAAAAAATCAGCCCCGAATATGCGGCGGTCGGCGCGCTTACCTACCGTCAGGCAGTCGCGGCGCACAAGGCGGTGTCGGTGGACGGCAAACTGCTGTTCCTCTCCAAGGAGAATTTCAGCAACGGCTGCATGGCGACGCTGGATGTGACTTATCCGTCCATCCCGCTCTTTCTGTGCCTGAATCCGGAGTTGGTCAAGGGCATGATGCGCCCGCTGTTCGCTTATGCGCGGACTGCCGAGTGGAATTTGCCTTACGCGCCGCATGACTGCGGACAGTACCCGCTTTGCAACGGGCAGGTCTACGGCGTGAACAACGGCGTAATCGAAGAAAGAAACCAGATGCCGGTGGAGGAGTGCGGAAACGCGATTCTGGTGGTTGCGGCGACCGTGCGCGCCGACGGGGACCGTGCGTTTGCCGAGGAAAACCGCGACCTGCTTGAAAAATGGGCGGATTATCTGGTGGAATACGGCTACAACCCGGGAAATCAACTCTGCACCGACGACTTTGCGGGGCATCTGGCGCACAACTGCAATCTGAGCCTGAAAGCGATTGTGGCGCTCGGCGCTTACGGTCAGTTGTTCGGCGAGAAGAAGTACACCAATGCGGCGAAGAAGATGGCGGAGAACTGGGTCAGAGATGCGAAGCGCGCAGACGGTCTCGGCTACCGTCTGACCTTTGACAATCCCGAAACTTGGAGTCTGAAATACAACATCATCTGGGACCGTCTGTTGGGTCTTGGATTGTTTGACGAATCGGTCAGTCGCGAGGAGCAGGCGGTTTACCTGCAAAAGATGCGCCGTTACGGCGTGCCGCTTGACAGTCGCGCGGACTACACGAAGATTGACTGGATGGCATGGACGACCGTGATGACCGACGATGCGGATTACCGCGACAAGGTATACCGCGCGGCATTCCGCATGGTTTGCGAGACGCCCGACCGCATTCCCGTGACCGACTGGTACGATGCGGTGGACGGCAGATGCGTCGGCTTCCGCGCCCGCTCTGTTCTGGGCGGCTTCTACATCAATTTGTTGGAAGAGGATTTTCGGTAAAGACCTTGGGACTCTGTCCCAAGCCCTGCTTAGGGGACTTCTTAAGGAGAAGTC
>CAZVYZ010000031.1:0-21008 GCA_964630695.1 uncultured Ruminococcus sp. | reverse complement strand
CGCCGCGGAGTCGAACCCCGCAGGGGCGCCCGCAGGCGGAATCTCGGCACCCACAAAACGGACAACATCCAAACAATTTTAGCCTATAAAAAGAGTGCGATAGCCGCACTTTTTAAGATGCCGTACCTCCCAAATGACAAAAACTTCCCCCATGTCCCCGCCACTTAAAAAGCGAATCAAATTTTGCTTTGTAAATGGCGGGGATATGGGGGAAGTTCTCGGAGGGTCAGGGAGGTTTGGAGGGAGAGGGACCCGTCTTTCAAGAGGGGTCCCTCTCCCTCCAAGGTCTTTCCCTTATCCTCCAAGACCTTTCCCATTCCTGCTCAATTGTCGCTAAAAAACTGCACAATTGCCGTGAAAAAATGGAAGAAATGTGTGGCGGAATTCTATTGACATCGGTGGAAAAGCATGGTATAATAAACCCAGTAATTTCCCCTCGGAGGTACGGTGAATATGTTTCGGACAGCGAAGCCGATTTATGTAAAAGAACTGAGCGGAGTGATGAATGGATTTGCGACCTTTGCGGCGCAGGTCGATTCTCTTTCGGGCGCGGAGTTGCATATCTGCGCGGCGGACGTTTACCGCGTGTCGGTCAACGGACGCTTTGTCGCGTCGGGACCCGCGCGGACCGCAAAAGGCTATGCGCGCATGGATTGCATTTCGTTGGACGGTCTGGGGAGAAAATCGGGGAATCAGGTCGTCATATCAGTTGTCGGATACGGTTGCCGTTCGCTTTCAACCGTTCTGCAACCCATGTTCCTCTGGGCGGAGGTCGTGCGGGACGGCGAAGTCCTTGCCGCAACGGGGCGGGACTTCGATTGTTTCCTCTCCGATGTGAAAAAGCGCAAATGCGCACGCTATTCCGTGCAACGGCATTTTGTGGAGGAATGGGATTTGCGTGCCTCCCTCTATGGACGGTCGGTTCCCGTGGCGGTCATGGAGAACCCGCCCAAGGTGATTCCGCGCGTCGCGCCCTATCCGTCCTATGCCGATATCCCCATGTCCTGCGCGGCATCCGTCGGTCGCTTTGAAGCCGACCCGAATGCGGAGATTCGGAAGAACTTCTATTCCTTTCAGCCCTCCGAGCGGTGGGGACGCTATCCCGAGGAAGAAGTGGAGCGGCATTCCTACGATTGGGTGCAGGGTCAGAAGCAGATTCGGGAAGCAGGACTGACCGCGCTTCCGCTCGGCGTTGCGGAGGGACATTACGCAATCTTTGACTTTTCCCGTATGGAAACCGGTTTTCTGCATCTGTTCGGGACCGCACAGGACGGGACTGAGGTCGTTGTGGCGTTCTCCGAGGACGCATCGCCCGACCGTTTCGCGTTTACCGATATGCACGCGCACAATGTGATTGACCTGACGCTCGGCGGACGGTTTGATTTCCTCTCCTTTGAGCCGTACACGCTGAAGTATGCGGCGGTTTTTGTCAAAAAGGGCGACCTTTGGTTGGACGGTTTCGGCGTCAAGAGTTTTGCGGGAGACGTGACGGGCGTTACAGTCCCCGCGGAAATCACCGACCCCTGCCTGCGCGGGATTTATGCAGGCGCGGTGCGGACTTTTGCGCACAACGCGGTCGACCTCTACACCGACTGCCCCTCGCGGGAACGTGCGGGGTGGCTTTGCGACAGTTACTTCACGGGCAAGGTGGAGTATTGCCTGCGCGGAACCACGGCGGTGGAGGATGCGTTTCTGGAGAATTTCCGCCTGTATGAAAATGAGGGCGAGTACCCCGAGGGTGTGCTTCCCATGTGCTATCCATCCGAGCCGCAGGATGACGGAAAGTTCATTCCGCAATGGACGATGTGGTATATTCTGGAGGTCGCGGACTATGTGACGGAGCGCGGCCACGGCGATGACCGCGAAAAATTCCGCGAGTCGGTTTACGGATTGCTGGATTTTTACAGTCGGTATGAAAACGCGGACGGACTGCTCGAAAAACTTCCGTCGTGGAACTTTGTGGAGTGGAGCCGCGCGAACGATTGGACGCAAGACGTCAGTTACCCGACCAACTTCCTCTATGCGGAGGTCCTGCGGTGCGTGGAGCGCCTGTTCGGTGACCGCGCGGCAGGGGAAAAGGCGGAAAAGGTTGCGCGTCAGACCGTGCGGCAGTCCTTTGACGGGCGGGTGTTTCTCGACCACGCCGTGCGGAAAGGCGGTGTGCTGACGCGGTGTGCGGATTGCTCCGAGGCAGGGCAGTATTACGCGGTTCTGTTCGGCGGAATCGACATGAACGCGCCCGAATACGCGGAGTTGCGCCGTTTGGTGTTGGACGTGTTCGGCGCGGACCGTAAGGTGATGTTTGACGAAATCGCACCCATCAATGCGTTCATCGGGGCGTATCTGCGACTGGAAGCGCTGCTGAAGATGGGCGAGAGTGCGGCGGTCCTGCAAAGTCTGACTTCGTTTTTCGGCGGCATGGCGGGGGAGACGGGGACGCTTTGGGAGTACCGTGAGAGACACGGCAGTCGAGACCACGGTTTTGCTTCCTATGCTCTGGTTGCCATGCGAAAGGCATTGGGAATTTGAAGCAACACCGCGCAATCCGCGGTTGACGCATTCGCTCGCACCTTTCCTGTCGGAAATGCGCGATATGGTCCGAATAAAAAATCGCGGGGAACCCCCGCGATTTTTTATTCGGAATTTCCGAAAGGAATTTTCAAAAACCTATTGACAAAGTAGGTAATGTGTGGTATGATATAAAACGGAAAACCTATTGAATTGATAGGTGAACAAAAGGAGAAACCATTATGGCAAAGATTTATACGTCCGCCGACCAACTCATCGGGCATACCCCGCTTCTGGAGTTGACGCATATCGAGGCGGAATACGGACTGCGCGCAAAACTCTTGGCGAAGTTGGAATATTTCAATCCCGCAGGGTCGGTGAAAGACCGGATTGCAAAGAAAATGCTGGATGACGCGGAAGCCGCGGGAAAACTGACGAAAGATTCGGTCATCATTGAGCCGACCTCCGGAAACACGGGCATCGGGCTTGCCTCGGTTGCCGCCGCGCGGGGGTATCGCATCATCATCGTCATGCCCGAAACCATGTCGGTGGAGCGCAGGCAATTGATGAAAGCATACGGTGCGGAACTGGTTCTGACCGAGGGCGCAAAGGGGATGAAAGGTGCGATTGCAAAAGCGGAGGAGTTGGCAAAGGAGATTCCGCACGGTTTTATTCCGGGGCAGTTCGTCAACCCGTCCAACCCGCAGGCGCACTATGAGACTACGGGACCCGAAATTTTTGCGGATACCGACGGTGCGGTTGACGTGTTCGTCGCGGGCGTCGGGACCGGCGGGACCGTGACGGGAACGGGGAAATACCTGAAAGAAAAGAAGCCCTCCGTGCGGGTTGTGGCAGTCGAGCCGGCAAGTTCGGCGGTGCTGTCAACCGGCGTTGCGGGACCGCACAAGATTCAGGGCATCGGCGCGGGCTTCGTGCCGGAGATTCTGGATACGAAGATTTATGATGAAATTGTCACGGTGACGAACGAGGACGCATTCGCAACCGGCAGACTGATGGGCAAACGCGAGGGCGTTCTGGTGGGAATTTCCTCCGGCGCGGCACTGTGGGCGGCGATTGAGGTTGCAAAGCGCCCCGAGAATGCGGGAAAGACCGTGGTGGTGCTGATGCCCGATACGGGTGACCGTTATCTGTCCACTCCTCTGTTTGCGGAATGACGGCGGAAAAACGGATTCTGACCGTACAGGATATTTCCTGTGTGGGGCAGTGTTCGCTGACCGTCGCACTGCCGATTCTTTCCGCCTGCGGCTTGGAATGTTGCGTCCTGCCAACTGCGATGCTCTCCACGCATACCGCGTTCCGTCACTTCACGAGTCGGGACCTGACCGATGAGATGGCGGGCATCCGCAAAGTCTGGGAGGAAGAGAATATCCGCTTTGACGCAATCTACACGGGGTATCTCGGAAGCGCGCGGCAGGTGGCGGAGGTCAAGGCGATGATGCGGAGTTGTCTGCAACCGGACGCGAAGCGCATCGTGGACCCCGCAATGGCGGACAACGGGCGGCTTTATCCTGCGTTTGACGCGGATTTTGTCGCGGCAATGCGGGAACTCTGCCGAGAGGCGGACGTGATGCTCCCGAATCTGACCGAAGCGTGCCTGCTTGCGGACTATCCGTATCGGGAGCGATATGATGAACCCTATATCGCAGACCTGTTGGCGGCACTTCGCGCGGCGGTCGGAGAACGGACCGTCGTGCTGACCGGAATCGGTTACCGCGAGGGCAAAACGGGAGTTCTGGTCGCACGGGACGGCGGAACCGAATATTACGAACACGAAAAACTTGCGCGGAGTTGCCACGGAACGGGCGATGTGTACGCCTCGGCGTTTACGGGCACCCTGATGCGCGGCGGGAGCGTTTCCCGCGCGGCGCGGATTGCGGCGGATTTTACGGTCGGATGTATCGAAAACACGGTTGGCGACCCCGCGCATTGGTACGGGGTGAACTTTGAGGGGATGTTGCCGGACCTTTGGAAACGGCTCGGCGAGGAAAGGAATGAACATGAGAGAGATTTACGTTGATAATGCGGCGACAACGAAAATGAGTCGGGTTGCCATCGACGCGATGTTACCCTATATGGACCGCATCTACGGGAATCCGTCGAGTCTGCATTCGGTCGGTCAGCGGGCGAATGAAGCGCTTTGCGACGCGCGCGAACGCATTGCAAAACGGTTGGGATGTACTCCGCGGGAAATTACGTTTACCTCGGGCGGAAGCGAAGCGGACAATCAGGCAATTCTGTCCGCCGCCGCAGTCGGAGAGAAAAAGGGGAAAAAGCACATTATTTCCACCGCTTTTGAGCATCACGCGGTTCTGCATACACTGGAAAAACTGAAGAAGCGCGGCTTTGAGGTGGAGTTGTTGGACGTCGGCTCGGTCGGCAACATCACGGCGGAGCAGGTGCGGGCGGCAATTCGCCCCGATACCTGTCTGGTTACGGTGATGTACGCAAACAACGAGATTGGGTCGGTCCTGCCGATTGCGGAGATTGGCAAAGTCTGCCGCGAGGCAGGGGTGATTTTCCACACCGACGCGGTACAGGCGGCGGGGCATCTGCCGATTGACGTGGCAACGCAGAACATTGATATGCTGTCGCTCTCGGCGCACAAGTTCCACGGACCCAAGGGCATCGGCGTTCTCTATTGCCGCAAGTGCATTCCGCTCGTCAGCCTGATTGAGGGCGGCGCACAGGAGCGGGGCAAGCGCGCGGGAACCGAGAATCTGCCCGCCATCATGGGCATGGCGGCGGCGCTGGATGACGCCTGCGAGCATATGGCGGAGAACAGCGCCAAGGTGGCTGCTCTGCGCGACCGTCTGATTGCGGGGCTTTCAAAGATTCCGCATTCGGTTCTCAACGGGGACCCCGTAAACCGTCTGCCGGGCAATGTCCACTTCTGCTTTGAGGGCATTGAGGGCGAGGGTCTGCTGCTCCTGCTGGATGCAAAGGGCATCTGCGCGTCATCCGGCTCTGCCTGCACGTCGGGGTCACTGGACCCGAGCCACGTTCTGCTTGCCATCGGGCATCCGCACGAGATTGCGCACGGCTCTCTGCGGCTCTCGCTCTGCGAGACGAACACCGACGCGGACGTGGACGATATGCTCCGCGAGATTCCCGCAGTCGTGGACTATCTGCGGAATATGTCTCCGCTCTGGCGTGACAAGGTAACGGGCAAGAAGGAATTCTATCTGAAATAAAGGAGTGAGCGAAAATGGCACTGTACAGCGAAAAGGTCATGGACCATTTCAAGAACCCGCGTAACGTGGGTGTGATTGAGGACGCGGACGGCGTTGGGGAAATCGGCAACGCGAAATGCGGCGATATTATGAAGATTTACCTGAAGATTCGGGACGGCATCATCACCGACGTGAAATTTGAGACGTTCGGTTGCGGCTCCGCGATTGCCTCCAGTTCCATGGCAACCGAGATGATCAAGGGCAAGCCCGTGAGTGAGGCGTTGGAACTTTCCAACAAGGCGGTTGCCGAGGCTCTGGACGGTCTGCCTGCCTACAAGATGCACTGCTCGGTGCTGGCGGAGCAGGCAATCAAGGCGGCGGTGAAAGACTACTATGACCGCAACCATATTCCCTACGATTCCTGCAAGTTTGCGGACTGCGATTCCTGTCCGCACTGTCATGAAGAATAAGGCGCTGATTGCCATGAGCGGCGGCGTGGATTCGTCGGTTGCCGCTTATCTGATGCGCGAGCGCGGTTATGACTGCATCGGCGTGACGATGAAACTCTATTCCAATGAGGATGCGGGCGTGGAGCAGTCGCGGACCTGCTGTTCTCTTGATGACGTGGAGGACGCGCGTGGCGTGGCGCACCGCCTCGGGATTCCTTACTACGTGTTCAATTTCAGCGGGGATTTCCGCCGCGAGGTAATGGAGCGGTTCGTCTGCGCCTATGAATCGGGTGCGACGCCGAACCCCTGCATTGACTGCAACCGTCACCTCAAGTTCGACCGTCTCTATCACCGTGCCGAGGAGTTGGGCTGTGACTGCGTGGTCACGGGACATTACGCGCGGATTGAGCGGGAGGGGGACCGGTATCTGCTGAAAAAGTCGGCTGTTCCCGACAAGGACCAGAGTTACGTCCTCTATTCGCTGACGCAGGAGCAGTTAGCGCACACCCGTTTCCCGCTCGGCGATATGGCAAAGGAGGAGACTCGCCGCATCGCGACCGAACAGGGGTTTTACAACGCGGACAAGCCCGACAGTCAGGACATCTGCTTTGTTCCGGACGGCGACTATGCGTCGTTCATCTGCCGTTACCGCGGAAAGACCTACCCCGAGGGGGACTTTGTGGACACCGCAGGACGGGTCCTCGGGCGGCATAAAGGCATTATCCACTACACGCTCGGGCAGAGAAAGGGACTCGGCATTGCCGCGGGCGAGCCGCTTTACGTTGTGAAAATCGACGCGGAACACAACCGCGTGGTACTCGGGAGGAATTCCGATTTGTTCAGCCGCGAGTTGGAGGCGGACGGATTCAACTGGATTGCCTGCGACGAACCGAAGGAACCGTTGCGCGTCAAGGCGAAAGTGCGCTATCGGCAGGCGGAGCAATGGGCAACCGTAACGGTGACGGGATACGGGCAGGTCCGACTGGTTTTTGACGAGCCGCAACGGGCGATTACGCGCGGGCAGGCGGTGGTCCTTTATGACGGGGACACCGTGGTCGGCGGCGGTGTAATCCGATAACAGGAGGTGCCTGGAAATGATGGTTTCCACGCGGGGGCGTTACGCCCTGCGGATGATGATTGACCTTGCGGAAAACAGCCATGACAATGAATATATTGCGATGAAAGACATTGCGGAGCGGTTGGAAATCTCCAAAAAGTATATGGAGCAGATTATGCCGGTTCTGGTTCGGAACGGACTGGTGGAGGGAATGCAGGGGCAGGGCGGCGGCTACCGGCTGACGCGCCGTCCCGAGGACTACCGGGTGGGCGAAATCCTGCGCCTGACCGAGGGGGACCTCGCGCCCGTCTCCTGCCTGTCCGGCGACAGTCCGTGCACGCGTTCCGGCGGGTGCAGGACCATTGCCATGTGGAGCAGGTTCAACAAACTGACCAATGCGTTTTTCGACGGCATCACGGTTGCAGACCTGATGCAAAAAAAAGAATAAAACGTTCGCCGCGCGGTTTCTTTTCGGGACCGTGCGGCGTTTTTTTCAAAATGTCAAATTTTGTCCGAAGATGGGCTGTTTCTGTCTTGCAAAACGCAATTTTATGTGCTATAATGGTCTTACAATCGCGTATAAGCGAGGAAAGGACGGAAACGATTCATATGGAATACGGAATTCAGATGTTCAGTGTACGGGACGTTGCGGAGAAAGACCTGCGGGAGGCGCTCCGTAAGGTGGCGGAACTCGGCTATCACTATGTGGAGTTTGCGGGCTTTTTCAACCATCCTGCAGAGAAAGTCAAGGGGTGGCTCGACGAATTCGGTCTGGTCTGCTCGGGGACGCACACGGGCATTGACGAAATTCGCCCCGACCGCATTGACGAAACGATTGCTTATCACAAGGCAATCGGGTGCGACAACCTGATTCTGCCGGCGGCACCGTGGACACCCGAGGACGTGATGAACGCCAACATTGCGCTGATAAATGAGGCGCAGAAGAAGTTGGCGGAAAACGGAATTGCGCTTGGCTATCACAATCACTCCAAGGAATTTTTCGTGAATCCCTGCGGAAAGGTCATGGAGAACGAACTGCTTGCGCGGACGCATGTAGAACTTGAGGTTGACACGTTCTGGGCATTCAATGCGGGAATTGACCCCGTGGAGTTCCTGGAAGCGCACAAGGACCGCATTCGGGTCATCCACCTCAAAGACGGCATTCCGACGGCTCCCGAGAACAGAAGTTATGAGCATGTACACGACGGTGTGCAGGGCAAAGCATTGGGCGAGGGCAAGGCTCCCGTTGCCCGTGTTCGTGACTGGGCAATCCGCAACGGCGTGCGCATTGTGGTCGAGTCCGAGGGCTTGAATCCCACGGGTCCCGAAGAGGTTGCCCGCTGCATCCGTTATCTTCGGTCTTTGGAGGGATAGAAAAAGGTCGCGGGGCAAAGCCCCGCGACCTTTTTCTATCCCTCTGAATCATCCAACCGATATTCCGACTCAAATTCGCGGAAAGCGCGGTTGAATGCTTCCTCATGGCTTTCCTTGATTTGGTGCAGATATTCATGCGTGTCAAACTGGTCCATCTCCAATTCAATCATTGCAACGGCAATGTTGGAGCAGTGATCCGCGATGCGCTCATAGTTGGTCAGCAGGTCGTTGAATACAAAACCGTGTGCCAGCGTGCAGTCACCGCTTTGAATCCTCTTCACGTGGCGGATTTTGATTTCGTCGCACAACTCGTCAATGACCTCTTCCAGCGGCTCCACGCGACGTGCCGCAGCAAGGTCATCATGCGTGAACGCGTCGGTCGTCAGAACCACGATTTGCGCAACGGCGGAAGCCAGCGTATCCAACTCGCGGTTTGCCGAGCGGGAAAATTCCAACTTCTTTTCATGAATTTCCCGCGCGGTCTCCGAAAGGTTGACCGCATGGTCCCCGATTCGCTCAAAGTCGCTGATTGTGTGCAGGAATTTGGAGATTTCGCGGCTCTGCTCGTGGGACAACTCGGTTCCGGTCAGTTTCACAAGATAGGTCCCCAACTTGTCCTCGTAGCGGTCGATGACCTCTTCTTTGGACTGAATCTTGCGGTAGCCCTCCTCGGTGTAGCAGTGCATCAGAGCAAAGGCGCGGGAAAGGTTCTTGCGGCTCTTTTCCGCCATGGAGCAAACGGCGGAGCGGCTCTGCTCCAACGCCAGAGCGGGGTGGGAGAGGAAGCGTTCCTCCAAACGGTCAATGTCGGCGGTCTCCTCCATGTCTTCGGCACTTTCGGGAAAGAGACGCGTGACGATTTTTTCCAGTACGCCGGTCAAGGGGGCGAGCAACAGAACGGTCGCGAACCGGAAAACCGTGTTAATCAGCGCAATTTCCACCATGCCGACCGTCGCGGAAACAAAAGAGAAGTGCGCAAAGGCGTTGACGCTATAGAACACGACCGACCAGAACACCGCACCGATGATGTCAATCAGGAGGTAGACAAAGGCGGTGCGTTTTCCCTTTACGCCCGCGCCGAGTGCGGAGAGCAGAACGGGAACCGCGGCGCCGATGGCAATGCCCATGATAATTGGGAACGCCACGCCGAAACTGACGACGCCCGTGACCGAAAGCGCCTGAAGAATACCGATGGTTGCGGAGGAACTTTGCAGCACGCAGGTGATGCCCATGCCGACCAGAATTCCGATGATGGGATTGGAAAAGGCGGTGAGCATTTGCAGGAAAGCGGGGTTGTCGTGGAGCGGTTCAACCGATGCCGACATTGCCGACATCCCGGTCATCAGGATGGCGAAACCCATCAGGATTTCGCCGAGTTGACGGCGGCTCCGTTTCTTGCAGAACATCGTAAGAATGATGCCAACGACCGCGACAACACCCGTCAGCGTTGCGGTGGAGAGCAGGCTGACCCAATCCGAACTGTTGCCGCCGACGTCCGAAAGACAGATAATCCATCCGGTTACACTGGTTCCGAGAATGGCGCCCAACACCACGCCGATTGCCTGGCGGACTTTCATCATGCCCGAATTGACGAATCCAACTACCATGATGGAGGTGGCAGAGGAGGACTGAATGACCGCGGTGACCCCTGTCCCGAGCAGAATCCCGCGCAAAGGAGTACCGCACAGGCGATAGAGAATCAGTTCCAGACGGCTGCCCGCAACACCTTTGAGTCCGTTGCCCATCAGTGTCATGCCGTAAAGGAACAGCGCGACGCCGCCGAGCAATGCAATGATACTATTCATAAGGAAAATCCCTTTCCGAGCGGCGGGACCTCCGAAAATCGCGGAAATTTGCGCATTTTGGGAAATCCTGCAGGTTTTTTGTGACGCTTTTTACAGTATAACACATTTTGGAGCAAAAAGGAAGCCCTTTTGCACATTTTTCTGTTTTTTGTTGCTTTTGCGCAAATCGGTCAGGTGCAACGCGGTTTCAGGACTTGTCTTGGGGCACCTCGCGCAATCCGCGATTCCCGATTGCGCACGCGCACGCACCTTTCCCGTCATACTTCACAAAAATCTTCGCCTGCGGCTCGGCTGCAGCCTGCGCATTTTTGTGTTGTCTGACGAAAAATCGATTTCAGGATTGTCCCATCGGAATTGCGCGCTATTGCCTTGAAAAAAACTATTGAAATACGGCTCGGTTTGTGATATAATAATATGGAGAATCAGTACCCCGACCGCTTTTGGGGGAAAGGATGATGAAATGAAACGATTTTTGAGCGGATTGCGGCGCACGGTTGCGGTATTTCTGGTGCTGACGGTGCTGTGCGGCGTGCTGACGCAGACGGTGTCTGCGGAGTACGGGCGCGAGTTTGTCAGCGAGGTGCAGGTTTGCGTTTCCGCAAACAGGTTGGAGGCGGTCGGGTATCTGGAGCGCGAGGGATACACGGTTGTCAAACAGAACCTGAACGACGGAACGGGCAGTGGCTCGCTGTATGTCTTTCTCGGCTACAAGACCACGCGGAACCCCGAAAAGGCGCTGACCGATATTGCGGTTCTGAACATGAACGGAAATTACGTCTACACCGACGTATATGCGCTGAACCGGCTGTGCGGAAAGCAGTTGTCGGAGGCGGTCCGCGCGGTGCAGGTCTCGGCGGCGGCTTTGGCAACGGCATATCAGGCGGGCGCGAAACCCGCAGTCTGGGGCTACGAGACGCTGAATCGATTTCGGGATACCGAAAGCGACCGCCCGCTCGGCGAAGTGCTTTTGTCCGAGCCGAGCGACGGGACCGTGGAGCGGATTCTGTCCAAAGCCGAACTGACTACGGTGTCGCTTCTGTTCGCAATCCTGTATATCGGAAACGGGACTGCGGACGGCAAAGCGCTCGTTTCTTCGCTGAACGGTTTTGACCCGACGGCGGGAAGCACGGATGTCGGAAGTCTGTTGCTGGCGCAGCAACTTCTGTCGGAGTGGTCTTTGATTGCAAAGCCGCTCGACGCATACCGTACCGCACCGGTCAAATGGGCGGCGGAAGAAAAAGCGCTTGACGGTTATATCAGCCGCCTGAACGACCGCGAATTGCGGAATTACCTGTTCGGCGGGGCGTTGGAAACCGTGGCGGGAGGCATTGCGGCGGCGAACGGCGAAACGCTTGCGGATTTCATTTGTCGTGATGACCTGCGCGCGGAACAGTTGTGCTTCCTCGCGGGGGCGATGAGTGAGGGGCAGCGGGCGGTAGCCGCCTATCTGACACCGGATGTGTTGCTGTTTGCCGGCTGTGACCCGACGGAGAAGAAGCCGCAACCCGAGGACCCCGACGAGACAGGCGAGACGGGCGAAACCGGTACCGCAAAGGATACGCTTTCCGACAGCACAACCGAGTCGGGTTCCGATGAGGGCAAAAACACGACGGGCGAGGAGACCCCTGTGAAGTATCCGGAGCCGGAATTGCCGTCCATCCCGCTTCAGGCGGGACTTTCGGACCGTCTGGAAAATTACAGTTTTCTTGCACTGACCGAAGAAGCGGTCCGTCACATCCGCGAAAATGCCGACCTGCGATGGTTCTGGGGCGATTGGGGAGAACCGATAAAAAGAACCGAAATGCTTTCGGAGTTCGCGTCATCGGTTTGGGAAGATATGTTTACCGACACGTTCCGCGTCTCTTATGAGGTTGCGTTTCCGTCGGATTTTGCGGACGGCGAACTCCTGCTCGGTCTTTGGCGCGAGCGCGGAAGTTCCGACTACTTGAAGCAATGCTTTTCCGCACTGACGGGAATCCGCATGACCGATGTCCCGTATCTTTGGGAGATGTCGGCACTCTCGGCGGTTGCGATCCATGCGCTGTACAACGGCGGGATGGATGTGGCGCTTGACGCGGCGGCGCAGTACAAGAAGATTCCCGCGGGCGCCGTGCAGATTCGCGCGGATTTGGACTATACGATTTACGACGGCGTTTTACAGACGGTTCTGAGGGGTGGTTCGACGGATGAAGACGAAAATGCGCTCTCTCTTGCAGAAGCAGCAGGACCCCGTGCCGACCTCAACGGATGGAGCGGCACGCAGTGGAATGCACTGTACGTGACCAAAGACCCGAAAGCCGGCAAGCCGATTTTATCGGATAACGTTTGCGCATTGGCGGACCGGGAACAGAGCGGATTGGACCGCAGTTTCGCGCACGCGTTCGGCGAAACGGTTCCCTACAATCTGAACCGCTATGCGAACGAGGACTATTTGGGCGGGTTGTATCTCTATTTTGACCGTCTGACGGAGTACGGCGAGCAGACTCCGACCATTTTCACGGGGCGGGATGTCCGCCTTGCCATTGCCGGCGGTTCGGCGGGCGGTATCATCATCGGCGCGGTGGCGGTTTATGTCGGCTACGAAAGCAAAAAACGCAAACAACAGGAAAAGGAAAAAGGATAAGTTATGGAACAGGTGATTCTTACGGGGGACAGACCGACAGGGAGACTTCATGTCGGACATTACGTCGGCTCTCTCAAGGAGCGTGTAAAACTCCAGAATTCGGGGAAGTTTGACAAGATTTTCATCATGATTGCGGATGCGCAGGCGCTGACCGACAACGCCGAACACCCCGAAAAGGTGCGGAGCAACATTATGCAGGTGGCACTGGACTATCTTGCCTGCGGCATTGACCCCGAAAAAACGACGGTTTTTATCCAGTCCACGGTCCCCGAGTTGACCGAGTTGACCTTTTACTATATGAATCTGGTCACGGTTTCCCGTGTTCAGCGGAATCCGACGGTCAAAGCGGAAATTCAGATGCGGAATTTTGAGGCGAGTATTCCGGTCGGCTTCTTCTGCTATCCCATCAGTCAGGCGGCGGACATCACGGCATTCCGTGCAACGGCGGTCCCCGTCGGCGAGGACCAGATGCCGATGCTGGAGCAGTGCCGCGAGATTGTACACAAGTTCAACGCGGTCTATGGGGAGACTTTGGTGGACCCGCAGATTATTCTGCCCTCCAACGAGGCTTGCAAGCGGCTTCCGGGAATTGACGGAAAAGCGAAGATGAGCAAATCGCTCGGCAACTGCATCTATCTTTCGGACAGCGCGGATGAGATTAAGACCAAGGTGATGAATATGTTTACCGACCCGACGCACCTTTGCGTGAAAGACCCGGGGCATGTGGAGGGGAATCCGGTCTTTATCTATCTGGACGCATTCTCCCGCCCCGAGCATTTTGCGGCGTTCCTGCCGGAATATGCGAATCTGGACGAATTGAAAGCGCACTACACGCGCGGCGGACTTGGCGACGTCAAGGTGAAACGGTTCCTCAACGAGGTGATTCAGGCGGAGTTGGCGCCGATTCGGGCGCGCCGTGCGGAATGGGAGTCCCGTTTGCCCGAGGTTTACGAAATTCTTCGCGCGGGTTGCACCGTTGCCGAGGCACGCGCGGCGGAGACGCTTGCCGCCGTTCGCCGTTCGATGCGCATCGACTATTTCGAGAACAACAATCTGCTGAACTGATGCACGGGGGAAGGAAGGTCGCGGGGCTTTGCCCCACACCCCACTCAGGAGGCTTCTTGAAAGAAGCCCCCTGAGAACCCGCAAGAACTTCACTCCAAAGGGCGGATTTTCGCACAGCGAAAATCCGCCCTTTGGAGTGAAGCCGGTGGGTTTTAGGGCTTTTTCAGGAAGTCTCCTGAATGGGGTGGAGCAGAACTCCACGGACTTCCGCCGCGCATCTGCTCGGCAAATGATTTTCTCTCTCAATATTCGGTGACACGATGTTTGCATGCTCCAAGTGGGGGAAAAGGTTTTGGGGAGTCCGGAGGGAACTTTTGAAAAAGTTCCCTCCGGCACTTGACGAAAATTTTACTTGCTCTTTTCACAAAAGCGGTGGAAAATGTGGTATAATAGTGGTATAATAGAAATAAGACCGCATACTGAAAGCGGAAAACAAAAAAAGGAGCAGAGCGGGGAAAAGCGATGTCTTTGATGGAATTTTTGCGACAAGCCGCGCAGAATCCCGTGTTGTTGGTTTCATCGGTGCTGACGCTCGGCGTGATACTGGTCAACGGGTGGACGGACGCACCGAATGCGATTGCGACCTGTGTTTCAACGCGTGCAATCGGGGTTCGGAAAGCCATTATCATGGCGACAATCTGCAATTTCTTCGGCGTGTTGGTGATGACGGCAATCAACGCGTCGGTGGCGATGACCATTTACAACATGGTGGACTTCGGCGGGAACGCGCATGAAGCGCTGATTGCGCTTTGCGCGGCAATGACGGCGATTGTTGTTTGGGCAACGGCGGCATGGTATTTCGGCATTCCGACCAGCGAGAGTCACGCGCTGATTGCGGGTTTGACGGGTGCGGCGGTTGCGATACACGGGAATTTTTCGGGTGTCAATTGGGGCGAGTGGCAAAAGGTCCTTTGGGGACTCCTGCTTTCCACCGTTTTGGGATTCGGATTGGGGTTCGGACTCTCCAAACTGGTCACGTTCCTGTTTCGGAACCGGAACCGGATGCGGTGTGACAGTTTCTTCACAAAATCGCAGGTCGCGGGCGGCGCGGCAATGGCGTTCATGCACGGCGCGCAGGACGGACAGAAATTCATGGCGGTGTTTCTGCTCGGCGCGGCGTTGGCGAACGGGCAGACGGCGGCGTCGCAATTTGCAGTCCCGCTATGGCTGATGATTCTCTGCTCGGTCGTCATGGGACTGGGAACCTCCATCGGCGGCTACCGCATCATCAAATCGGTCGGAATGGATATGGTCAAACTCAAGCCCTATCAGGGATTCGCGGCGGATGCGGCAGGGGCGGTCTGTCTGCTGATTTCCTCGCTGACGGGAATTCCTGTCAGTACCACGCACACCAAAACCACGGCAATCATGGGAGTCGGCGCTTCCAAACGTCTGCGGAACGTCAACTGGAGCGTGGTGCGGGACTTGGTTCTGACGTGGGTTTTTACGTTCCCGGGGTGCGGAATACTGGGATTTCTGATGGCGAAACTGTTTTTATGGCTGTTCGTATAAAGGAGGAAGAGCAACATGGCACGGAACCGAAACGATTATTTCAAACTGATTGAAGAGCAACTGTCCCACAGCGTGCGTGCGTCGGAACTGCTCGGAGAGATTCTTACGAATGTCACGGCAGAAAACGTACAGGACTATAAGGAGCGGATGCACGCAATCGAGCATCAGGGGGATGACATTCACCATTCCATCCTGTCGCGGCTCTCGGCAGAATTCATCACGCCGATTGACCAGGAGGACATCCTGCATCTGGTCCAACTGATTGACGACATTACCGACGCATTGGACGAAGTGGTGTTGGAGTTGTATATGTTTGACATCAAGAAAATTCCGGACGCGGCGCCCATGCTCGGGGATAAGGTAGACGAGTGCGTCAAAGCACTTTATGCGGCGGGTGCGGAACTGAAAAACTTCAAAAAGCCGGACCTTTTGCGCCAACATCTGATTGATGTCAACACGCACGAGGGTGAGGCGGACGAAATTTATACGGAAGCGATTCACAAGTTGTTTGTGACCGAAACCGATTTCCGGACTCTGCTGGGGTCGCGCGGTATTTACGACAGTCTGGAGGAATGCTGCGACCTTTGCGAACACGCGGCGGACATCATCGAACAGATTATCATCAAGAATACCTGATACGAGGGGCGTGGCAGAACACCGCGCCCCCGCATTTTTGTACAAAGTGTAAAATCTTGCAAATGCGGTTGACAATCACATGAATTTGTTATATAATATGGTGAAAGGAGATGGTGGTACTTTGGACAGTATACCCCGATGTAGTTCCGAAACGGATGTTCTTATCATCGGTTCTCCGTCCCCGCGTGGGGATATTCCGTATGTCATGCTGTGTTAGCGGCATGGCGGATATGTTGCATTGCGTATTTACGGAATAAAAGGAGAAAATAATCATGTCAGATATTATCAAACAGTTATTGTTGCAGTTGGTGCTGATTCTTTTGAACGCCTTTTTTGCCGCAACCGAAATTGCGGTCATTTCTCTGAACGAAAAAAAGGTTCGGGCGCAGGCGGAGAGCGGAGAAAAACGTGCCAAGAAATTATTGAAGATTATACAGGAACCCACGCAGTTTTTGTCGACGATACAAATCGGCATTACACTGGCGGGCTTTCTCGGCTCGGCATTTGCGGCGGATAATTTTGCCGAAAAACTGACGGGGGGATTGGTCCGCCTGTTCGGTGCGTCTGCGGAGCATGAGGGCGCTATCCGAACCGTGTCGGTTATCCTGATTACTCTGATTCTGTCCTACTTCACGCTGATTCTCGGGGAACTGGTCCCCAAACGGGTTGCCATGCGCCATAAGGAAAAATTGGCGGGGGCGGTGTGCGGTGTTATCACGGTGCTTTCCAAGATTCTGAAGCCCGTTATCTGGTTGCTTACGGTTTCCACAAACGGTGTTCTGCGCCTTTTGGGCATTGAACCGAAAGAAAAGGAAGAGGCGGTTTCGGAGGAGGACATCGTGATGATGCTGGACGCGGGCGGCGACGGCGGGACCATCCGCAGTGACGACATTCGGTACATCAAGAACGTGTTTCGTCTGGAGCATCAGGCGGCGGTCGACATTATGACCCCGAGAGGCGCGGTCGTTGCGGTTCCGATTGACATAGATGCGAAAAGCCTGACCGAGTTGATTGCGCGGGAGGGATATTCCCGTATCCCCGTTTATGAAGAAAATCTGGACCGCGTGGTCGGAATCCTGCACGCAAGCGAATACCTGCTCCGTCGCGGGGAGGTCGGGTTCAGCCTGCGGGGAATTCTCCACGAACCGGAATTCGTTCCGGAAACCATGCCGTCGGATGCGCTGTTCCGCGAGATGCAACGGGAACATAACCACATGGCGGTGGTGGTCAACGAATTCGGAATGACGCTCGGAATCGTGACGATGGAGGACGTGTTGGAGGAATTGGTCGGAGAAATCTGGGACGAACAGGACGTGGCGGTTGAGGATGACAACGTCCGCAAAACGGGCGAGAATCGGTTCACGGTCCGGACCTCGCTCCCGCTGGACGATTTCTTTGAATTCTTTTCGCTCGGGAAAGACGATGCGTTTGAATCTTCGACCGTAAACGGTTGGCTGAGCGAACTTTGCGGGCATATTCCGCAGGTTGGGGAACGCGTGCAGTATCACAATCTGACGCTTTGCGTGACGGCGGGGGATGACCTGATGACGCGTGAAGCGGAGGTGACCATGCAAACGGAGCCGCAGGCACCCGCCGAATCGGGGAGGGAGACAGAGCAGGATTGAGGGGATAGTATGGAAATTCGGGAAATCCGAGAGGCGGACCTTTCCGCCTGTCTCGAAATTTACAATCGGTACATCACGGATACAACGGTCACGTTTGAGGAGGACCCACTGACCGAGGCGGAATGGCGCTGGCGTGTGGAGCGGATTACGGGGAAATACCCGTATCTCGTTGCCTGTGAGGGGGAGCGGATTCTCGGGTACGCGTATCTTGACGCTTACAGCGAGCGCTCCGCGTATCGCTTTACCGCGGACCTTTCAATCTACCTCGACAAAGCGGTGACGGGAAAAGGCATCGGCGGGGTGTTGCTTGCCGAGATTGAGCGGCGGGCGGCGGAAATGGGAATCGTCAACCTGCTCTCCATTGTGACCGGCGAAAACCGTGCCAGCATGATATTCCACGAAAAGCACGGATTCGTGCAGGTCGGTAGGCCCGAGCGGGTCGGCTTCAAGCAGGGACAGTGGCTCGATGTGGTGTTCTATCAGAAACGACTGGCGGATTGAACTCTTTTTGCGAAAAAATCCGAAAAAAATAAAAAAGGACTTGACAGCAGGCGCAAAATCGTGTATAATAGTAAAAGGTAATTCTTGTATTCGGCAACTGCCGTTTACAACAGGATACCGGTTCACCGGCGGAGGGGGGGATAAACATGGCAGAAATCAGAGTCAAGGAAGGCGAGTCTCTTGACAGCGCTCTTCGTCGCTTTAAGCGTGCAACCGCTCGTTCCGGCGTCCTCACCGAGCTTCGCAAGAGAGAGCATTACGAGAAGCCCAGTGTGAAGCGCAAGAAGAAGTCTGAAGCAGCCAGAAAGCGCAAGTACAAATAAGGTACCTGCAAAAACACCCATCGGATTTTCCGATGGGTGTTCTTTTTGTGTTCAAAACCGTCCGCTGCTACTGCTCCGCGAGGAGCCGCCACTGCTACGTCCACCGCCCGAGGAAGAGGATTCCACGCGCGTTTTGGTTACGGTGCTGTAGAGGTAAAGGTCTGCACTCTTGTTCAGCGCAAAACTGTTGTTCTTGACGTAATTTGCCGCATTTCTGCCGCGCCGCGCGTTGTTCATGCGGTAGGCGAAAACGCCAGCGACCGCAAAGCCGATGACAAGTGCCACAATCCCAACGATGAATTCGCCGATCAGCAGGTTTCCACTCTTGGCGCTGAAATCTTCGGCGGTCAGCGAGCCGACCGCGGCAACGAATGCGGTTGTCGCACCTGACCAGTTGTTGTCGGAAAGCCGCTCAACCGTAAGGTCTTCAATCCGATTCTTGGCGGAATGGGTCAATTCGTCATTCATGCGTCCAATCCAGCGGATGCAGTAGGCGCGTTTTGAAACGTCCACTGCGAGGATTACCGCGTCACTCTGCATATCGCAGTTCGTGTCATAAAGTTCGTCTGCAAGGTCTTCCAAGTCGTCCTCATCCAGGCCGTTGTTTGTAAAAATGATTCCCACGTTCGCGCCGACCTGCTTTGCCGCAGTCCGTGCCGCCGTTTGCAGGGCGCTGACCTCGCTGTCCTTCAGCACGCCGCCCGTGTTGTCGATAAACGCTTCCGCATAAGCCGTTCCCGCCGCAAAGCAGGGGAGCGCCGTGGCAAAAAGCAGGAGCAGAATAACCGATGCGGCAAAAATCCGATTGCTTATCCGTTTCATCCGAACATCCCTCCCATCCACAGAAAGAGTTGCCCGAGCGCGACTACCGCCGCGGCAATACCGCCCGCCCATGCGAAGAAGCGTCCCCACGAGATTGGGAGTTTGCCGACAAATTTGCCCGTCTGTCCGTTCATTGCAAAAAAGTACGGCTTATCCCTGTACTTGGTATTCAGAACGTAGACGGGAAGCATGGCGTACTTGACCTGACTGTCCGAGGTGTGAATATCGGTGCTTCGGGTTGTGACGCTTGCGTAGCCGTGGACCGTGGAACGCAGGGTGTCCTCAAGGCTCTGCTTGACGCGGTGCGAGGCACGCGGAGCGGATTCCTTTGCTGAGACGTCAAAGCGGTCGGCAAGGAAGCCCGAGAGGTAAGCGGTTCCGAATTCGGTCAGGTCGCGGTAGTCGAACGGTTCAAGCGAATCCATGTAGTTGTCGTCCATTTTTTCGGACGCATCCACGGGAATCTTTTCAAATGCCATATGCCCGCCGCGAATGACCAGAAAATGACTGGTCTTGGTGTAGCGGTAGTCACCGCTCCGCCAAGTGGAAACGCGCGTGGCGTTGAAATGCACGGTTCCGTCCGCGTTACAGTCAAAGAGCCAGAAAGGGACATAGACCCCCTGCAACTTGTCGATGCAGTTTTCTTTTTTGAATGCGCGGGGGAGGAGCAGTTTGCCCTTGTAGAATTTTTTGAGCGTGTCCTTTGCCGCCTGCCGGTCCAGACGGAACGGGATGATGTAGTCGGGACGGAGCGCGCCGCTGACGCGCTCCTTGATGATGGCGGGGTTGCCGCAATAGGGGCATTCGGTTGCCATCATCGTATCATCGCCGACCAGTGCCGCGCCGCAGGATTGGCAGATGAACGCGGTCTGTTCCCCCTCGGTTTCGGTTCCCTCATAGTCCGACCATTCCGGCTCGGAGGTGTTCTTTTCGTCCCGTTCCGCCTGCGCCAGTTGTTCCAACTGTTCGACGGAGAATTTGTTGTCGCAGTAGTCGCAAACCAACTCCTGCGCTTCTCCGTCAAACCGCAGACCGGCGCCGCAACAGGGACATTTGTATTCCAGTACGGTTTCGTCCGTCATGATCTGTCCGTTATCCTTCCGATTGGATTATTTTGTATCGTTGTCATCGAAGATATCGCCGCACTCGGGGCAGAACTTCGGCGGATGCGCAGGGTCTTCGGGCGTCCATCCGCACTTGTCGCAACGGTAGACCTTTGCGCCTGCGGGACGTTTCTCGCCGCACTCCGCGCAGAATTTGCCCTTGTTCTTCGCACCGCACTTGGTGCAGGTCCAGAAGTCATCGGGTTTTGGGGAGCCGCACTCCGTGCAGAATTTGCCGGTGTTGACCGCGCCGCACTTGCAGGTCCAGGAGCCTGCGGGGGAGGCGGCTTTTTTCTCCTGCTCGCGCTTTGCCGCTTCCGCCGCCGCAGCCTGCTGTTGCGCCTGCTGCTGTGCCTGCATCTGGTAGAGTTGATTTGCGTTCATGCCGCCCTGATTCTGCACCATGTGCATACC
>CAZVYZ010000030.1:7639-21825 GCA_964630695.1 uncultured Ruminococcus sp. | reverse complement strand
CCCTTGTGGGCTCTGGGATTTTACCGACGTCATCTATTTCGGTCGGCAATCATGGCTGCGGCACTAGGATTCGAACCTAGGTAATGACGGAGTCAGAGTCCGTTGCCTTACCGCTTGGCGATGCCGCATTAACAGCGTATATTATACCAGATTTCTCCCCGTTTGTCAATACCTTTTTTGAAAAAATCTCCGCTTTGCAAAAAAATATTTGCGTGTCGGAGGGGGGCGCATAAAAGGAATCCCCCAATGCGGTTTCCTGTTGACCCACCGGTTGGGCGGTGCTATAAATAACGGTGCCATATCGGATGGAATTTTTTATCTCCGTTCGGCATATTCTCAAAGGAAGTTATATTTTGGGAGGGGCGGATATGAAGCAAGCTGTGCTTGTGGGAGCGCCGAATTGCGGGAAAAGTTCGCTGTTTCGGCTTCTGACGGGAAAACGCGTCGGGGTGGGAAACCGCGCGGGGGTCACGGTGGAAGCGCTGACGGCGCGTGTGGCGGGAAGCGATTGGCTCCTGACCGACCTGCCCGGGCTTCGTGCGATCAAGCCGCAATCGGATGACGAGCAGGTGACCGTTGATTTTTTGCGCGCAAACCGCCCCGACCTTGTGCTTGCCGTTTGCGACGCGACCTGCTTTGGGGTGCAGTATCCGCTGTTGTGCGAAATGAATCGGGCGCTGTTCGCCTCGGTCCCGACCGTTCTTGTGCTGAATTTCTGCGACGAACTGGAGCGGGAGCCGTCCGCGGGGGAGATGTCCGAGGTGTCCCGCGTTCCGGTTCTGCCGCTGTCTGCGCGGTCGGGGATGGGTGTGGAGCGGGTTCGCGCGCTGTTTGCCGAGGGAGCGGAACTGCCCATGTGCGGCGGGCTGTCTCCGTCTCTGTTCGCGCTTCTGTCGACGGCGGTCGGACCGGTGAAAAGCCGACGGAGCAGGACGGTTGCCGCGTGGGACCGTGCGCTTTTGCGTCCCGCCGTGGGGTTCCCGCTTTTTTTCCTTGTCATGGCAACGGTTTTGTGGCTGTGTTTCGGACCGTTCGGGCAACTTTTGTCCGATGGGTTTTCGGCGCTCTGTCTTTCGCCGCTGACTGCCTTGGTTCGGTCGTTGCCCGTTGTGGGGTGGATTCGCTCCTTGCTTGCCGACGGGGTGCTCGGCGGAGTGGGGGCAATCCTCGGCTTTTTTCCGCAATTGCTTCTTCTGTTCCTGATACAGACCTTTCTGGAGCAGTCAGGTTATCTTTCCCGTGCGTCCCGTCTGTTTGACCCGCTTTTTCGGCGGTTTGGACTGCGTGGAGATGCCGTGACGCCGCTTTTGCTCGGCTTCGGCTGTTCGGTCCCCGCAATTCTCTGCACGCGCGGAATGCGGGACGGTTGCGCCCGCCGCCGTTGCGCCCGTTATCTTCCTGCGGTGGCGTGTTCGGCTCGGATTCCGCTTTGCCTGACGGTTTCGGAGGCTTTTTTCGGGAAAAACGGATGGTGGATTTGTGCGCTCCTCTGGGTTTTGAGCGGAGCGGTATTCCTGTTGTTCTGCGCGTTGGACGCGCGTCTGACGCGCGGCGCCGGACCCGTGACCTGTCATGCGGACGCGCTTCCGCTTCTGCGGCTTCCGTCCGTGTCCGATTGGGTGGGTGCGGTTTGCGAGCAGTTGGCGCATTTCTTTTCCCGTGCGGGCGGTCCTATTCTTCTGACTTCGGTTGGTGTATGGTCCCTGTCGCACTTCCGTTTCGGGCAGGCGGGCATGGTTTCGGTTGACCAAAGTGTTCTCGCGATGCTCGGCGGATATTTCGCGCCGCTTTTGCGTCCGCTCGGGTGCGGGGATTGGCGTGTGACCTCCGCGCTTCTTTGCGGAATCGGGGCAAAGGAGGCAACGCTTTCCGTGTTCGGGGTTCTGCTTGGGGAGGGGTCATCGGTTGGCATCGGGACGGCGTTGGCTACGTCCGGAATTCTGACCCGTCGCTCCGCTCTCTCTTTTTTGGTATTCTATCTTTTCTATTTCCCGTGCGCCGCGACCCTGACGGTTCAGCCCCGTCCGCGCCGTCTCCTGCTCCCGCTTTTGTTTGCGTATGTTGCGGGAATGGTGATATACTGGTTGTAAAAAAGATAAGACCTTGGGACTCTGTCCCAAGCCCTGCTTAAAAACTTCTTACAATGAAGTGAAAATTGGATTGCTTGCAATCCAATTTCAAGAATTTCAAGAACTTTAACGAAGGGGGATTTTACGCCTTTCTTTTGGTGGTACTCTTTTTTTAGCCGTTTATGCGCTACGAATTCCGGCTGTTCCGAGCCAAATCCCGCCGAGCGGGATTTGGGCAGCGGCTTGCCGCTTTTCTCCGCTATCGGATAGAAACAGTCGGATATTACAGAGGAACGAAAAACATAAGAGAAAAGGAAGGGAAATTTTTGTTGGTTTCTATTGCAAAAGGGTAGAGTTTGTGATATAATCTTCATTGTGATTTTTGCTTGAAAGGAACTGCAATGACTGCGGATAATCTGGATAAAAACCCGTTTTGGTTACGGGACGGAGTGGATGTGGCGCTTGACGTTGGGGAACAGATTCTCTACTCCGAGGGGGAAATCAGCCGTGTTGAGGACACGGTCACGCGCATCAGTCGGGCATACGGTGCGGCTCGGGTGGATGTTTTTGCGATTACTTCTCTGATTCTGGTCAGTGTGACGGACGGTGACGGCAACTCGTTTACGCTGAGCCGCCGCGTTTACGGGAATCGGAAAAATATGCGACGCGTGGAGGAGATGAACTCGCTTTCCCGTCGGCTTTGCGACGCCCCCGTTCCGCCTGCGGAGGCGAAGCGGCTGTTTGACGCGGCAATGGACCGGAGCGCTCCGAAAACATGGATTCGTGCGCTCGGTACATTGATTGTATGTTTTTCGTTCACCGCGTTTTTCGGCGGCGGAATCGGGGACTGTCTGGCGGCGCTTCTGGTTGGCATTGGGATGTTCGGAAGGGAGATGCTTTCCGCGCGTCTTTCGGTTAACCGTGTGCTGTACAACTTCAACGCCTCCTTTGTGGCGGGGCTTCTGGCGATTCTGACCGTTCTGCTCGGAATCGGCAACTCGGTGGATCATATCATGTTCGGCGTGATCATGCTCCTGATCCCGGGCGCTTCGCTGACGGGATCGATTGAAAATCTGATGGTGGGGGACACGCTCTCCGGGCTGATGGGAATCGCGGAGGCGATCATCAAATCCCTTGCGCTTGCGGCGGGGGTTGCGCTCTCGCTGATGCTTCTGGGAGGTTTGTTATGACGGGACAGGATTGGATTGTATTGCTGTCGGGGACGGTCGGAACGTTCGGTTTCTCCCTTCTGTTCTGCCTGCACGGGCGGCAGTTGCCCGTAACCACAGCGGGCGGCGCGCTGGCTTGCCTTTTGTGGTTGCTCTGCGGCAAGGCGGGCATGGCGCCTTTCTTTGCCATTCTGAGTGCTTCCTTTGTGGGAAGCGGCTACTCCACGCTTCTTTCGCGCATTCTGAAAGTTCCGAAAACGGTGTTTCTGTTGGCGGTGATGATTTCTCTGGTCCCGGGAAAGGGGCTGTACCAGACCATGCGCTTTGCGGTGGACGGTGCTTGGGGCGACTGCTTTTCCAAGGCGGTTTCCACTCTTGCCGAAATTCTCGGAATCGCAACCGGAATGATGTTGGTTCTTATCATTGAAAAAGCCGTTCAGGGTGTGCGGAACGGTCTCGCCGGAAAGGCTTCCGGAAAAAATTGAAATTGCTCCCGACATTCATCCCCCGCAGGGTCCTGCGTTACAAGACCCTGCGGGGGATGAATGTTTTTCGGTTTCTCAGGGGGCTTCCGTCAGAAAGCCGTCTGCGTGGGGGAGGGGCAAAGTCCCGCGGCTTTCAAAATCTCCCGCTCGCAAAAGGGGCATTTTTGCTTGCCAATCAGTTGGTAGCGTTCGTGTCCCTTTCCGGCAAGCACCAGAATGTCATCGGGGTGCAACAGACCGACCGCTGTCAGAATCGCTTCGCGTCGGTCGGGAATTTCCATATGCGGAGTGCGGTCCATTCCCAAAGCAATGTCGCGGATGATTGCCGTCGGGTCCTCGCACCCGGGGTTGTCCGAGGTCAGGATTGCAAGGTCCGCGCATTCCTCGGCAACCTCGCCGAGTTCCCGCCGCCGCAAACGGGTCCGTTCGCCGACCGAGCCGAACAGTACAATCAGGCGGTTCGGTCGGTATTTGCGCAGGTCGCAAAGCAGATGCCGCAAACTGACTCCGTTGTGTGCATAGTCGATTACGGCAAGCGCCCCGTTTGCAAGTCCCAATACTTCGGAACGCCCCGCAATCCCAACGCTTTCCAGCGCGCGCGCAGCAACTGTGGGAGAGACTCCGAAACGCTCCGCCGCGCAGGCGATGGCGAGCAGGGCGTTGGAAACGTTCCCGCTTCCGATGAGCGGCAGACAACAGGGGGTCGGGTCCCCGCCTGCGTGAAGAACCGTAAAACGGCTTCCGAGTTCGGTACCTCGGCGGTAAGGTTCCATATCCCGCACAGACCAATCGGCGGGGATATGTGCGGAGCAACGCACGCAAAGCGGCGCGTGTGTGTCGGCAAGCAGAGTCGCGGAAAACGGGTCATCCGTATTGCAAAGGACCGCACGTATCGGATAGTCGACGAATAATTTCCGCTTGCAGGCGGCGTAGTCGGCAAAATCGGGATGCTCGGCGGGTCCGATGTGGTCGGGGGAGAGATTCGTGAAGATGCAGGAATCAAACGCCGTCCCCTCGACGCGTCCCAACTTCAGTGCCTGTGACGAAACTTCCAGCGCAACCGCGCGACACCCTGCCGTTACCATTTCCCGCAATGCGTTTTGCAGGGTTACTGCGTCCGGCGTGGTGTTTGCGGTGACGCAGGGGTTGCCGTTGCCGGAGTCCATGCCGTTGGTCCCGATATATCCGCACCGTACCCCCGCCGCATTCAGAATCTGCGACAGGAGAAGTGCCGTTGTCGTTTTTCCTTTGGTTCCCGTGATGCCGATGACCGCCAATTCATGCGACGGATTCCCCGCGTGCGCACAGGCGAGTGCCGCGAGCGCCGTGTGGGTGTCGGGGACCGTGATTGTCACCGCATCGGCGGGGAGGGGGAGCGGACGCTCCGCGACAAACAGCCGACATCCCTGCGCGTAAGCCTCGGGAGCGAAACCGTGACCGTCCGCATGAGCACCGCGGATACAGACGAATATTGCGGCTCCGTTTGCCTGCTTCGCCTGTTCGGTGATGCGGTAGCGGTTTGCCTGCGAAAGAAGCGCTTCAAACGTCATGTTGCGGCTCCTTTGCGGCGGGAAAACGGTTCGGGAATCCGATTGGCTTCCTACCGCACTCCAGAATGGTGCGGTACGCCAGAACGTCAAGAGAGTCGATGAAAACCGACGGGTCGAGCCGGTCTTTCGGAAGCAGGGATAATTCGGTACAGCCAAGCACCAGTGCTTCGCACCCGCGCGAAAGCATTGCGTCCGTCACGCGGCGGAATGCGTCCATATCGGGGGTGCCTCCGCGCTTCACCGCACCGTAAATGATGTCGGTGATGATTGCCTGCTCCGCCTCGGTCGGAACCAGACATTCGGTTCCTGTTTCCTCGGTATAGCGATGATAGGAGCGGGAACGCACAGTTCCTTCGGTTGCAAGTAACCCGAACCGTCCGATTCCGGAGTCGTGCAGAAATCCTACGGTCTCGCGGATGATGTTCAGCATCGGGACGGGACAGTCGGCGGCAAGCGCGTCGTAGAAGTAGTGTGCCGTGTTGCAGGGGATGACAATCAACCCAGCCCCCGCCGTAACCAACCGTGCCGCTTCCTCCCGCATGGCGGGCAGGGGGGAGACATCGGATTTGCCGAGAATGAATGCGGTGCGGTCGGGCGTGGACGCGCGACTGCTGACAATCATGTCGATATGGTCCGCGTCACAGGTCGCGGCAGTGTGCGCGGTCAGAAGTTCGCAAAAACGGAACGTCGACATGGGACCCAGCCCGCCCAGTACGCCCAAGAGTTGTTTCCGCATCATGATTCCTCCTCTCCGTACCAGACCCGTTGCATTTCCTGCCAGTCCGCAATGACATAGTATGGCTCCAGTTCGTTGTGATAGCGCCAGACAAAGTTTGCGTAATCCACCGTGCAGGGGATGAGGTAGTAAATGACGTCGGCACCCGCCAACCGCCGGGCGAAATCCAAAAGCGCGGTCAGCATCAGTTCCTCGCCCGCCGCGTGTCGGATGAGGTGATATTTGGTGCAGAAAGTCAGCCCGAACACGCGGGGCTTTTTCTCGCAAAACACATGGGAAATCAGACGGTATCTGCGGAATACGCGCTTGGCTGTCTCGTTGGTTTCGGTTGACTGCCCAAGCAGAACGGGAACCAACTCGCCTGCGAGAATCTCCGATTCGATGAATTGCACGCCGCACACCTCCTTATTCCTTGATATCTAATATTATACCACAAACCGTGCGGAAAAGCCATAGCAGACGAAAAATTTTCTTGCGAAAAATTCCGTGCGGTAAAATTTCGGGAAAAGACTTGCAATCCGCGCCGATTTCGTATATAATAGAAAGGCTGACAAAAACGGTGAAAGGGGGAGACGGCATGAAAAAGGAAAAACTCTATCGCGTGTTTTCTCATCTGCCCGAGTTGCTGACCGAACGGCTGACTTTGCGGAAAATGTTGGTCAGCGATACGCAGGACATGTATGAATATGCCTGTCGGAGCGATGTGACAAAGTATCTGACGTGGAATCCGCATCCGGATAAGGCGTATACGCGGGAATACCTGCAGTACCTCGGCAACCGTTATGCTGCGGGTATGTTTTACGACTGGGCGATTGTCTATGAACCGGACTGCAAAATGGTGGGAACCTGCGGATTTACCTCGTTCAACTGTCCGTCGGACAGTGCAGAGGTCGGATACGTCCTCAACCCCGACTATTGGGGCAAAGGAATCGCCGCCGAAGCGCTTGGGCGGGTTCTGCAATTCGGATTTGCCGACCTGCATCTGCATCGGATTGAAGCGAAATTCATAAAAGGGAACGACGCGTCGCTCCACGTCATGGAGCGTTGCGGAATGACCTTTGAAGGCTACCTCCGCGACGCAATGCTGGTCAAAGGAACCTATGTAACGGTCGGTATCTGCTCCATCTTAGCCGACGAATGGAAGTCAAAATAAAAGAAAACGGAACGAACCGGCATCGTTCCGTTTGTTTTTGTAATGTAGTCCGAACTTTTCCTGTCCGGTGGCAAAATGAACCGGAACCTTGTTTTTTGACAAAAGAGGAAAAAAGTTGTTGACAAATTATCACAAATGATGTATAATATGAGCGGAAGCAAACGAATTTGTGATGGATTTGTTGAACCGAGTACCGAGAATGTTGGGTCTTGGGCGGTTGTCGGCGAAAATGCGCGAACCGTCCGCTTGTTTGCCGTGAGAGCGGAAAGGAGAACCGAGATGGGAAAGTTTGCAATAAGTTGTCCGCATTGTGGCTCTGTGAACACTGCGTCTACAGGGCTTTTTGCGAAGAAAAAAATAACCTGCGGAAAGTGCGGAGAGACAATCGATACGGTACACTCCCGCATGGCTACGCACACCTGTGCAAAGTGCGGGACCTCGTTCCAGTATGACCAGTCGGACGCGGTGATTACCTGCCCCGTCTGCCATACCAAAGAGAACCGGCAGGATGCGGTGTCAAAGTACATCCAACTCCGGTGTCCGCAGTGCGCGTGCATGATTGACGTCGGAAAAGAGAGCAACAAATGTTTCTGCCCGATTTGCGATTACGAAATGGACGTGCGGAAAGAAATCGCAAAGCAGAAGTTGGTCGGCTCGGGGACGCTGAGCAACGTCGAATACCGGATTCAGGACAACAACGTGCTGGCAATCAAGGCGCCGGTTGAGGACTTCAACCTCGGCTCGCAGTTGATCGTGCATGAGTCGCAGTCGGCAATTTTCGTCAGCAACGGGCAGGCTCTGGACGAATTCGGTCCGGGACCGCATATGCTCAAGACCGAAAACCTGCCGCTTTTGCGCAATCAGTTGTCCATCATGGACAACGGGAAAAACACCCCGTTCCGCTCGGAAATCTATTTCTTCAACCAGACCGTTCGCTCGGGCATCAAGTGGGGGACCGACCAACTCATCAGTTTCGTCCTGCCGTCGCTGAACGGTTTGCCGATGAAACTCGGGATGCACGGTACTATGGCGCTTCAGTTGACCGAGCCGAGACGTCTGCTTGTCAAGCTGCTCGGAACCAAAACGGAGATGCGGTGGGATGACCCGGACCTGACCGCCCTGCATACCGCATGGCTGAAATCCCAACTGATGAGCGTGGTTCCCGCGGTCTTTCGTGCGGGAGATGCGGACATTTTTGATTCCTCGTTTACGGCAAGGGTATCCGATGCCATCCGCCGTCCGCTTGAAGAGAGTTTTGCGCGGTACGGAATCGCGGTGGCGGAGTTCAATCTGGAGGGTATCTACTATCCTGAGGACAACGAAGCCTACCAAAAACTGCTGGAACTCCGTCAGGCGGAACTTAACAAGACCTTGGAGCGCAACCGCACCGAAATCGCCGAGGAAGAGGCGAGACGCAAGTTGATGGAAGCGCGCGGAAACCGTGCCGACGACTTTATCGAAGCGGAAGTCATGCGTGCGCAGGGCTATACGGGCAAGGACCGTCTGGACGCGGAAGTGCAGAAAGAATTTGCACGCGGCATGGGACAGTGGGGGTCCAACGGCGGCGGAAGCGGCGGAGGCGTTGCGTCCGAGGTCGTGGGAACCATGCTCGGCATGAAGATGGCGGGCGGAATGCTCGGCAATTTCGGCGGCATGAACGGCATGTTCGGCGGGGCGCAGGGCGCTCAGCCGACGGCACCGCAGGGCGCCGCGGCGGGAAGTTGGACCTGTTCCTGCGGACAGAGCGGAAACACGGGCAGATTCTGTGCCGGCTGCGGGCAACCCAAGCCCGAGATCTGGACCTGTTCCTGCGGGCAGAGCGGAAACACGGGCAGATTCTGTGCCGGTTGCGGTCAGCCCAAACCCGAAGCATGGACCTGCTCCTGCGGACAAACCGGAAATACGGGAAGATTCTGTGCGGGATGCGGTCAGCCCCGCGCGGCAGGCGCATGGACCTGTCCGCAGTGCGGAAAGACGGGAAATACGGGCAGATGTTGCCCCGACTGCGGTGCGCAGAAGCCGAACTGATTGACCCTGCGACGGAATAGTTGAATACGGAAAGGGTGGAAGCATATGAAAGGGATAAAATTGTCGGGTGTTGTCATTGCTCTGGCGGCGGTTCTGGCGGTGATTCTGTTTGCGGGCGCGCAGGTTGCGGTGGCGCTCCTTGCGGGACTGTCCGCGTCGTTCTGGGTTTCGTGCGGATTCTTTGCGGTCGGACTGGGGGTCGTGCTTGCGTTCTCCTCCTCGGCAATGCGCAAGCATACCGCGCTGTTTGATGTTCTGCTCCGGATTCCGCTCTGGAAGCATTGCGTAGCGTATGCGACGGTGGAATTCGTTCTTGCAATTCTGTTTTCCGCGCTCGGACAGCGTGTACACTGCGCCATTGCGGCAGTCGTCCAGTTGGTTGCGCTGATTGTTTACCTTGCGTGCGCAATTTCGGCGCTGATTCCGAGAAAAATCATCAGCGAGATTCGCAAAGAGGTCAAACAAAAGACTACCTCGCTCCGCCTGTTGCAGGTGGACGCGCAGATGCTGGCGGATGCCTGCACCGACCCCGTTGCGAAGAAAGAAGCGGCGGCACTGGCGGAGGCAATCCGTTTCAGCGACCCGATGAGCCATTCCTGTCTGGAGCCTTTGGAAGCAGACATCGGTTCGGCAATCCGCACCGCGCGCGAGGAATGCGCGGCGGGAAACACGGAGGCGGTCCTCGCGGCTTGCAGAAAGGCAAGTTCTCTCCTTTCCGAGCGGAACATGAAGTGTAAGGTGTTGAAGTAACGGAGGTGCGGCATGGAGGACAGAATCTGTAAAACCTGCGGCAGCACGCTTCTGCCGGTCGGGAACGGCGGGTATCGGTGTCTGTACTGCGGAAACGGTTATGCAACCGACGCGGCGCATCCCGATGTGATGACCCAATCCGAGGTCGTGAAGCGCGACCACGGTGCGGACGTGTTTGAAGAAAACGTCAACGGCGTTCTGGAGATTGTGTGGGGTGACGAGAGGTACATCCACTCCGGCTCGGGTCTGCTCCTGACCAAGAGCGGTTGGGCGCTGACCAATACGCATGTCGTGACCTCGGAGGACGGACGTTCCTGTGGGCGCGTAACGGTGCGTTTGGCGGGTGCCGAAGTCGGCGCAACGGTGGAAAAACTGGGCGATGACCGCCACGGTCTGGGGAGCGGCGTGGACTTGGCGCTGATTCGACTCGACAATGTTCCCACCGACGCGCGGGTGTTGGAATTTGCGGATTTCGCGACGGTCCGGAACGGCGAGAAAGTGTATGTAATCGGTAATTCACTGGGACTCGGGACCTGCATCACGGGCGGAATCGTCAGTGACCGCAGACGGAATGTGAACGGTGACGAACTGCTGATGACCGACTGCGCAATCAACGGCGGAAATTCGGGCGGACCGATGTTCAATGAATCGGGACGCGTCATCGGCGTAATCGTGTCGGGAATCGACGGCGCGGAGGGCATGAATTTCGCCATTCCCGCGGATACCGCGCAGAACTTCTGTCGGGATATTCTTTGAGGGCGGCGCGATGGCAAAGGTATCTGATGTGTTGATTTGCAAAACCTGCGGGGCGTTGCTCAAGCCTGCGGGCGATGCGAAACGGGTGCGGTGCGAATACTGCCTCAACGAATGGGATATTGTGCGCGAGGAAGCCCTGACCGAAAAGCAGATTGAGGACGCGGCGCGCGCGGGGGTGGAAAAGGGAGCCGAAGCCAAGTACGGGCAGGCAGTGAGTGCGGCAGTCCATGCTTTTCTCGCGTCGGACCTGCGGGCGGCAATGTCGACGGCGGGCGAAGTGCACGCAAAATCGGCGGATTGCCCCGAGGCGGAGTTCATCCTCGGCTTCTGCGCTTATGTCGGTCAGGCGGCAAGCACGACGGGGTTGGACCGCTTCTTCAAAAAATTCCGCGCGGCGGAGTTGACCGACGCACAGAAAGACAACCTGCGGCGGATGTTCCTCAAATATCCGCGCAATCTTGCACGGTACGAGATGCAGACCGTTCGGTTTGTGCGTGAAATGTCGGCGGGGGATACAAAGGCGCTCTGCGAATTTGTGGACGCGTTTTCCCCCTATATTATCAAAAAACAGGAATCGGCGCAGTTCCTTGACCGGGAAATGTGCGACTTTTACCGCACACTGGCGGAAGAATGTTCGGTCCCGAAAACCTGTTACGCGCTCATCGGTGCGATGAAAACTCTGCCCGAGTCACCTTTTGCGGGGGATTCGTTCCGGTTGCGGACACGGTCGTTGAATTTCAGACGGGATTTTATGAACCCTGTCGGAGAGATTGTGGCGGGCATACGGAACAGCGCCCGCAGGGAACAGTTGATGGGAATGTACCGCGAAACGGTTTCCGAATTTGAACGCAGATTGCGTTGAATCACGTTGTATTTTATCGGGGATTCCGAATAAAATAAATTTTTGCTAAGGAGAAACAGACAATGGCAAATTCCGACAATGTTGTGGTAAGGTATGCAGACTTATCAAACATGACATCCTCTCTGAGAAGCCTGGCAAACCAGGTGGGTCAGATTGGAAGCAATCTCAATATTGTAAACGGCAATATCGGGATTGTCGACAGCAAGGTGAATCAGACCGCAAATGAACTTGCGAGCCTGAAAAAGCAGTTCATGCTGATGATTGAGGAGCAGAGAAAGAGCGCCGCACTGCAACGCGCGCTGACCGAAATCATCCGCGTCCGTCAGGAGTTGGACCAGAAGTTCGGCAATCATCAGTTGGCAAGAGATACCATGTTGGGTATCCTGCAGGCAAACGATTTGGGGTTGGTCAGCAAAGAGACGTTCAACCGTTGCTCGGAAGAGTTGATGGTCTCCACGCCGAGATACTGGCTTGCCCCCTGCGTGGTTGCGCTGACTGCGTGGATTTCCAACAACGAGGAGTTGGCATACAAGGCTCTGCGTGAGGGTCTGCGCCGCGATGCGGAAAAGACGACCTTGCTGTTTGCCCTGATTTGCCGCCGCATTGCGCAGGGATGCAACGATGCGTTGGCGGGTAAGAAGTCCGAGAAATTGGATGGCGCCAAGAAGAAGGAACTCGAAAAGCAGCGTGACTCGGCACAGGCGGCTTGCCTGAACTGGTTGCAGAATCACTTTGCATTATTGCAGGCGCGCGACATGAAGCGCAGCGTCATCACCCTTTTGGATGCGTACATCAACGGTGTGTTCGGAGAAACGCCGGATGACGGACAAAACAGCCTGAACGACCGCGATAACCTCTGCGTGGACAGCATTGCGGGTTGGATTCAGGAAATCGAAACAGGCAATATTGCGCAGGAAGAGGGCGAGAGCGACGAGGCGTTTGCCGAGCGTTCCGAAAAGGCAAAAGAGGACTATCGGAATCGGCAGATTGACCGTTGGTCATCGTTGATGACGAATTGGTGTACGGGCATCAAGGAGCAGTATCCCACACTGGCAGCAACCTGCAAGGAATTCGCGCAGATTGAGGCGTATGTTCAGCGTGTGAACGCCGTCGGTACCATCTACCGTTACTTCAGCAACATCATCCATGCGAAGATTAACCGCAAGGAGTTGATGGAGGCGATTGATGACCAGTTGGTCAATCTTGTCACCATGTATGACGACGAGGAGCGCGATTTGCGTCTGGAAGAAGAGCGGATGCAGCACATCAAGGAGTTCAAAGGCGATGAAGCGCGTGCGGACAGACTGATGAAACTGCTCTACAGCAACAAGGACGCGCGGGTCGACTTTGTGGACTGCCTGACGCTGGAAGCAATCGGAAAGAGCGACGTCAGCGCGGTGGATGCAACCGATACCGAAAACGCAAAGGACAGCAGAGCGTCGGTGCGGAAGTGCGCGGTCATGATTTTGCATGACTACATCACTGCGGGCTACGAGAAATTCATCACGGAGTGCGAGGGTGCGTTCCCGAAGTCCATTACCGTCCAACTCGACAACGAGAACTGGAGCGGCACGACCGACGGTGCGGAGACGACGCAGATTCATGAGTCGTTCAGAAACACCATCAACGAGCGCCGCAAAAAGGACCTTTCCGCTGTCAAGACCGGAAAGCGCACGGGAATGTTGATTCTCACAATCCTGTTTTTGCTGTTGGGTGTTATCGTCGGCGCAAGCGTCGGCAAGGCAGGGTTCCTGATTTGCGTTTTGGCAATCATTACCTTTGTGCCGTTTATCAAGGCATGCAACCGAATCAAGCAGGAGAAAGCAAGAATCAATGCATTGTATGATAAACGACTGAGTGACGGTGACGCAACGATTACAGCCGCAATCAAAGAATGGTGCAGTATCAGGACCCTGATTGATTCGTTCAAGAAGAAAGAAGCAACTCAGAATCCGGAAACCTGCGTAGTACCGATGATTCCGAGACTTGAGGGAGGCGAAAACAATGGCTGATTTGGAAAAGGATTTGGATTTGGAAGTTGACGGCGAGGGCGGCGAAATCGGTGCCGCGGCGGCGTTGAGCGTTGACGAAACCGAGGTTTCCGATGCAGAGGAAACCGAAACCAAGGATACTTCTGCGGAAGATTTGGAGGTTGCGTCGAACAAACCCGAATTGAGCCAAGGGGACCTTTCCGGTTTTGCATCGGGATTCCCCGCGGGATTGGTATTGACAACGACGCAAGACGTGAGCGATTTGTTGAAAAAACTGATTGCGGAGCGTCATCCGTCCGGAAAGTAAGAAAACAAAAAGGAGCAACTGCGGTTGCTCCTTTTTTGTAGCCTTGTTTCCGTCTTGCGGATTTTCTGAATTTTCCAATGGGTAACATTGTTGCATACAAAAACGGTCTGTAAAATAGGCTTACAAACCGTTTCGTTTGGTATTGGTGCGGGCGACAGGACTTGAACCTGCACACCGGAGGTATAAGATCCTAAATCTTACGTGTCTGCCAATTCCACCACGCCCGCGTTGTGGGCGGGGTGGAATTTCTCCACACACGCCCGCGTTGTAGGCGTGGTGGAATTTCTCCACACACGCCCGCGTTGTAGGCGTGGTGGAATTTCTCCACAC
>CAZVYZ010000030.1:0-7539 GCA_964630695.1 uncultured Ruminococcus sp. | reverse complement strand
ACGCCCGTGTTGTAGGCGTGGCGGAAACGCTCTGCGCACGCCCATCGTTTCCTCTATTCTACCATTTTTTCAGCCGTTTGTCAAGGCTTTTTTGCACTTTTCCGGCGGTCGATAATCTGCTCCATGCCAATCTTCTGAACCGTCAGACCGCACTTCTCGTAAAAGCGCATGGCGGAGGCATTGCATGCCCAGACGTTCAGCGTCACGTTGTAGCAATCCCTTTCCTCCGCAAACGCGAGAACGTGGTCGTAAAGCGCCTTTCCGATTCCTTTTCCCCGTATACTGCCGTCGACGCAAAGGTCGTCAATGTACAGCGTCTGAATCGGTTGCATGGAATCGGATTTCGGTATCTGAAAAATACAAAACGCATATCCGAGAATCCGCCCGTTTTCCTCCGCCACGAGAATCGGACGCTCGTCGTTCGGAATCAGTTCCGCCAATTCCTCCGCAGTATATTTTTTTGCTCCGGCGCGGAACAGGTCCGGTCTTGCGTCCGAGTGGACTTTATGGACCTGATACAGCAGGGTGACGATTTGCGGAATGTCCTGCTCTTCTGCTCTTCTGATTTCCATATCTTGTCTCCTTTGGAATATACCTTATTATACCACGGTTCGCGAAAAAAAGCAAGCGGGGAGGGGAAAAAGAGACAGGGACTTTCCGCGGAAAGTCCCTGTCGGTCGATCCGTTATTTCTTTTTCTGCCCGTGGCAGGAGCCTGCCATGGCACAGTGTGCGCAATTACATCCGCAGGACGATTTTCCGCGCCGCTTATCGCGGACCAGCGAGAAGATAATCAGTCCCACGACCACGACCAGTGCCGCGCAAATCAGCACGGTCGGCAGATACTTTGCAACCCAAATCAACATAGCAGAAACTCCTTTCCCGATTTTTTTCGGTTGATTATTTCGCAACCTTGACCGTTGCGGTCAACTTGGTCGCTTCCTTGTAGGGACGGACCACCATGTAGACGATGCCTGCCAGAAGCGCAACCGCCACGATGATACCGAACGGATTTGCTTTTCCGAGGAAGATGTTACCGAACTGGTTAATCATCAGCGCAATTGCATAGGCAAATCCGCACTGATAGCCGATGGCGAACCACGTCCACTTCGGGCTGTTCATCTCACGCTTGATAGCACCGATTGCCGCGAAGCAAGGAGCGCAGAGCAGGTTGAACACGAGGAACGCATACGCGCTGACGCCCGTGAACGCTGCCTGAAGTGCGAGGTAGACATTGCCCGACGCACCGTAGAGGATACCCATGGTACCGACGATGTTTTCCTTTGCAAGCAGACCCGTGATGGATGCGACGGTTGCCTGCCACGTGCCGAAGCCGAGGGGCTTGAAAATCCACGCGATGGCGCCGCCGACTGCGGCGAGCATGGATTTATCCAGTTCATCCTCCGCAAGCATCCGGAAGCCGTCTGCCGTGAAGCCGAAGTAACTGGTGAACCAGACTACGATTGTGGACAGGGCGATGATGGTTCCTGCTTTCTTGATGAAAGACCAGCCGCGCTCCCACATCGACCGCAGAACGTTTCCGACGGTGGGGAGGTGGTAAGCGGGAAGTTCCATGACGAACGGAGCAGGGTCACCTGCAAACATCTTGGTCTTTTTCAGCATGATACCCGAGAGAATAATTGCCGCCATACCGATGAAGTATGCACTGGTTGCAACCAGTGCCGAGCCGCCGAACAGAGCGCCTGCAATCATTCCGATGAACGGTACTTTCGCACCGCAGGGGATAAAGGTGGTGGTCATAATCGTCATACGACGGTCACGCTCGTTTTCAATGGTACGGGAAGCCATGATGCCGGGGATACCGCAACCGGTACCAATCAGCATCGGGATAAAGGATTTACCCGACAGACCGAAGCGGCGGAAGATCCGGTCCAGAACGAACGCGATACGCGCCATGTAACCGCACGCCTCAAGGAACGCGAGAAGCAGGAACAGAACCAACAACTGCGGGACAAAGCCAAGCACCGCCCCGACACCGGAAACGATACCGTCAAGGAGCAGACCGGAGAGCCACTCGGGCGCTTCTGCCTTTTCCAGACCCGCACCAATCAGAGCGGGGATACCGGGGACCCAAGGACCGAAATCTTTCTCGGAGGGAGCCTCAAAGTTCTTTTCTTCCAGATAAGCAACAGCATTGAGGTAGGAAATCTGAACCACGCCGTCGTTCTTCTTTTCCGATTCGGGAATGACGTCATAGTAAACTGTAAGGTCTGCCTGTTCGTAGGTATCTTCGTCAATGATGATGTCCTTTGCAGTTGCGGTCGAGCCGGCCTCTGCCTTAACCGCTTTCAGCGCCGCCAAAGCCGCGTCCGCATCAAAATCGTCCGCTTCGGGGTCGATGGCATTGTCGCCGAGGAACGCATTGACTGCATTCAGCGCGTCGCTGTATTCGCCAGCGGCTTCGTCATATTCACCTCTGCCGATGCCGAGCATGAACCATCCGTCACCGAACAGACCGTCATTGGTCCAGTCGGTTGCAAATGAACCGACGGTGACCATCGAGATGTAGTAAACCAAGAACATGATTGCCGCAAAAATCGGAAGTCCGAACCAACGGTTGGTCACGATGCGGTCAATTTTATCCGACGTGGAAACCTTACCTGCGTTTTTCTTTTTGTAGCAACTCCTGATGATAGTGGAAATGTAGATGTAACGCTCGTTGGTGATGATGCTTTCCGCGTCGTCGTCCATCTCTTTCTCCGCCGTTTTGATGTCGGTTTCGATGTGGGCGAGGATTTGCGGGTCGAGTTTCAACTGCTCCAGCACCTTATCATCGCGCTCAAAGATTTTGATGGCGTACCATCTCTGCTGCTCCTCGGGCAGACCATGAACAGCGGCTTCCTCAATGTGCGCGATTGCATGCTCCACGCAACCGGAGAAACTGTGCATCGGAACGGTTTTGGTCTCCTTTGCCGCTTTGATGGCTTCCTCGGCGGCAATTTTGATGCCCGTGCCTTTCAGAGCGGAGATTTCCACGACCCTGCAACCCAACTGGCGGGAAAGTTCGCCGATGTTGATCTGGTCGCCGTTCTTGCGGACCACGTCAATCATGTTGATTGCGACCACAACCGGAATCCCGAGTTCGGTCAACTGCGTGGTGAGGTAGAGGTTTCTTTCCAGGTTGGTACCGTCGATGATGTTCAGAATCGCGTCGGGGCGCTCGGCGATGAGGTAATTTCTTGCCACAACTTCTTCGAGCGTGTAGGGGGAGAGGGAGTAGATGCCGGGGAGGTCCGTGATGATGACATCATTGTATCCCTTGAGTTTTCCCTCTTTCTTTTCGACCGTAACGCCGGGCCAGTTACCGACAAACTGATTGGAGCCGGTCAGCGCGTTGAACAGGGTCGTCTTACCGGCATTGGGGTTACCGGCAAGTGCAATGCGGATATTGTTTTCCATTTTACTTTTTTTCTTTCGTATTAGTCTTGACTAACTTTTGTTCCGAAAGCATCCTCGGATGCCGTCGGAGCGCGGGAATCACTCCACCTCAATCATTTCGGCGTCGGCTTTGCGCAACGACAGTTCATAGCCGCGCACATGGACTTCAACCGGGTCACCCAGAGGAGCGACCTTGCGGACGTAGACCTCGGTCCCTTTCGTCAGCCCCATGTCCATGATACGGCGTTTGACCGCACCCTCACCGTTGAGCCGCACGACCTTGACCGTTTCTCCGACCTTGGTGTCACGCAGTGTTTTCATCATTTTTTCTCCTTTCAGAAGTTAAATCATGATTTTCTGTGCCATCTCGCGACTGATGGCGATTCTGGATTCCTTGACATTGACAATCAGGTTACCTGCCATAGAGTTGACTACGGTCACGGTTCCTCCGACCACAAAGCCGAGATTCTCCAGATGCTGTTTGACTTCGGGACTTCCGCCCACCTTTTTGATGATTTGCGGGGTTCCCATGTCGGCAACGATCAGTGGCATCATAGAATCCATCCTTTCCGGTCCTCCGTCATTGGTTAGCGCTTGCTAACCGATTGGACCGATAAATGGTTAGCCCTTGCTAACCAACCTATATTATACATGAGGTATGCGATTTTGTCAATCCCTTTTTTGCAATTTTCTGAATTTTGTGATTTCTGACTGACGGTTTTCGGAAGAAAAATGGCGAAAACAGAAAAATTATACAATTTTTCCGCGAATGAGGTCCGGAATCTCGCGCTCTCCGATGACCCGAATGCCGTTTTTCCTTAACAATTGCGTGGTGATGCCGTCCCCGTCTGTCAGGATGCCGCCAAAACTGCCGTCGTAAATCCTGCCTGCGCCGCAGGAGGGGCTTTTCTCTTTCAGAACCGCCAAGCGGCAACCGTTTTCAAGCGCCAGCTGCAACGCCGCCTCGGCTCCGGCGCGGTATTGTGCCGTAACGTCGGCGCCGAGACGGTTCCGGACGCGCCCGTCCGTCCCGATTTCGGAGGCGGGGCGCGGTGTAGGTAGTCCGCCGAGTTGCTCGGGGCAGACGGGAACCAAACGGTAGTGCTTTTGCAGTTTCGCCACGGCGGGGCAGGGCTTGGAGGCGCCGTCATAGCGGCAGGGACTTCCCAAAAGGCAGGCGCTGACCAGAATCGCTTCCCGTTCCATGCTGTTCACCTCTTTTTGGTTTTTATATTCCATATCAATCATACCACATTGTACGCCGAATGTCAAGACGCAATGCGCGGAATCTTTTCAGCTTACGAAGTGCGCGGAATTGCCTTGACAATCGGTTTTCAAAATGGTATAATGAAGAAAAGAAACGGGGGGAAAACGACATGAAACGAATGCTGATTGCTTTGCTCGCGGGCGCCTTGCTGTGCTTTGCCGGTTGTACGGGAATCGAGGGGGATGGCGATTCCTCGGACACAACGGAAAAAACGACTGACGCCGTAACCGATGTGGAGCCGACGGGAACGCGCGACTACACTTATCATTATTGAGATGCAGACGATTCTTTTGGTAGAGGACGACCCCGAAATCACGCGCACACTGGGGGATTTTTTGCGCTCCGAGGGCTTTGTGGTCACGGCGGCGGACGGACAGCGCGCGGAATGCACAAGATGCTCAATTACGAGTGCCTGATCTACGGCATCAAGGGCTTGGCGCTCGGACTTCCGGTCTCCTTCCTTTCCACGCTTGCCATCTGGCTTGTGGTCGGGCAGGCGGTCGAACAACCGTTCATGATTCCGTGGGCGGCGGTTGCCATTGCGGTCGGCAGTGTGTTCGCCGTGGTTTTTGCCACGATGCTCTATGCCGGCGGCAAGCTTCGCCGTGACAACCCCATTGACGCACTCAAAAGCGAGAACCTGTGAACTTTCGGAGAAAGACCTTGGGGCATTGCCCCAAGCCCCATTTAAGAGACTTTTTGAAAAAAGTCTCTTAAAAATCTCCAAAAACTTTCCCCCCAAGGGCGGGATTCGTTACGGAATCCCGCCCTTGGGGGGAAATTCTTGAGGGTTCTTAGGGAACTTCTTCTAAGAAGTTCCCTAAGTAGGGTTCGGGGCAACGCCCCGAGGTCTTTTCCCCGAAAATTCGCAGAGGGGTTGACTTTTTGTGGGGGATGCGGTATAATAATTGGGAGAATGGGGGATTTTGGAGATGCTGAAACGATTTTTGTCTTATTATAAGCCGCATAAGAAACTGTTTGCCATGGATATGTTGGCGTCGCTGTGCGTGGCGATGATTGGAATTATGTATCCGATTGTGACGCGGAAGATGCTGAATGAATTCATTCCGAACCGGCAGTACCGATTGGTTATCGGGTTCGGTCTGGCACTGCTCGGGCTTTATATTGTGCGGATGCTCCTGAACTATTTTATTCAGTACGAGGGGCATATGATGGGCGTTTTTATGCAGACGCGGATGCGCTCCGACCTGTTTGCGCACTTGGAAAAATTGCCGTTCAGTTTTTACGATAACCACGAAACGGGAAAGATTATGTCCCGCATGACGAACGACCTGATGGACATCAGCGAGTTGGCGCACCACGGTCCCGAGAATATCATCATTTCCACCATCTCCATCCTGACCTCGTTTGTCTACCTTTCCACCATCAACCTGACGCTGACGTTGATTATTTTCATCTGCGTCCCGCTCCTGTTGGTGATTTCGGGCATCCTGCGCAAGCGGATGCGGGAGGCGTTCACACGGGCGCGGCAGTCGATGGCGATTATCAATGCCTCGATTGAAAGCAGTATTTCGGGCATCCGCGTGACCAAAGCGTTCAACAATTCGGAACTGGAGCAGGAGAAATTCGAAGTCGGAAACAAGGAATTCACCGAGGCAAAGCGCGATTCCTACAAGGCAATGGGAATGTTCCATTCGGGAACGGCGTTCATCACCAACGTGTTCAACGTGGTGGTGCTGATTGCGGGCGGACTGTTCCTCTACGCGGGGAAAATCGCGCTCGGGGACTACTCCGCGTTCATCGTGTCGGTCAACCTCTTCATCAACCCCGTGACCACGCTGATCAACTTCATGGAGCAGTATCAGAACGGCGTGACGGGCTTTGAGCGGTTTGTGGAAATCATCGACACGCCCACAGAGGAGGACAGACCGGATGCCCGAGACCTCGGGCGCGTGACGGGACATATCGAGTTGCGCGACGTAACCTATTCCTACGACGATTCCAAGGACGTACTGGACCACGTCAGTCTTGACATCCGCGCAGGGGAGACGGTCGCACTGGTAGGACCCTCGGGCGGCGGAAAAACCACGATTTGTCACTTGATTCCGCGCTTTTACGAACTGAACGAGGGTGCGATTCTGATTGACGGGACCGACATCCGCGAAGTCACGGCGGAATCCCTGCGGCGGAATATCGGAATTGTTCAGCAGGACGTGTATCTTTTCAACGCGAGCGTGCGGGATAACATTCTGTACGGTCGCCCTGATGCAACCGAGGAGGAAGTGATACAGGCGGCGAAGCGCGCGAACATTCACGATTACATCATGACCATGGAAAAGGGCTACGACACGGTCATCGGCGAGCGTGGCGTGCGGCTCTCGGGCGGGCAGAAGCAGAGACTGAGCATTGCAAGAGTCTTTTTGAAGAATCCGCCGATTCTGATTCTGGACGAGGCGACGAGTGCTCTGGACAACGCAACCGAAATCCTGATTCAACAGGCATTGGATGAACTTTGCGTGGGCAGAACCACGTTGGTCGTGGCGCATCGCCTTTCAACCGTGAAGAATGCCGATGAAATTGCCGTCATTGCGAACGGGACCATCACCGAGCAGGGAACGCACGCCGAACTGATGCAGCGCCGCGGCGGAACTTATGCGGAACTCTACAATCTGCAATTCCGCGTGCTGTGACGGAAAGGCGGGGGGCTTAGTCTGTTTTATGTGAGCAGATTTATCCCCCCTCATCAGTCGCTAACGCGACAGCTTCCCCCCGAGGGGAAGCCTTTTTTACAACATGCAAACCCAAAAATATGACGTTATAGTCGATTTCAAAATACGGTCATATATATGGAAAAATCGGCTTAAGGCAACACCGCGCAATTCGCAATCGGCGCACTCGCTCGCGCCTTTCCCG
>CAZVYZ010000029.1:0-22605 GCA_964630695.1 uncultured Ruminococcus sp. | reverse complement strand
TGCCGAGCGTTGCGGCGGTCATGACCTGCGTCTGTCCTCTGGTGAACAGACCCGAACCATGCACGCGCGGAAGCAGACCGACCTCTGCCGCCAGCGGGCGGATCTGGTCCATTCTTCTGCCGTCCACGCGCTTTTTGTCAACCAACAGCCAGCGGCGGACAATCTTTTTCTGAATCTTATAAACCAACTCGTCCATCATGCCGGGCAGTGCGGGATACTTCTCGGTGAACTTTTCGAGAATCGCATCCTTAATCGGCACCATCTTGGTGTCGCGGACGTTCTTGTCGTCGGTGTCAAGCGCTTCCATCACGTCCTTTTCGCAGAACGCGAAAATTTCGTCGAACATATCGTGGTCCAGTTCGCAGGACGGATACGAGAACTTCGGTTTTCCGATTTCGTCGACGATGCCGTTGATAAAGACCAACAGGTCGCGAATCTCCTCGTGTGCCTTCATGATGGCTTCGTACATCGTCTCGTCGCTGACCTGATTTGCGCCTGCTTCAATCATCACGACTTTCTTCATGGTCGCGGCAACCGTCAGTTGCAGGTCGCTCTTCTTCTGCTCCTCGGCGTTGGGGTTGACCACGAGTTTGCCGTCAACCAGACCCATGAACACGCCGCCAATCGGTCCGTTCCACGGAATATCCGAGATGGACAGCGCGATGGACGCACCAATCATTGCGGTGATTTCAGGCGAGCAGTCGGGGTCAACCGACATCACGGTCAGCGTCAGCGCCACATCGTTGCGCAGGTCTTTCGGGAACAGCGGACGGATGGGGCGGTCGATTACGCGGGAGGTCAGGACCGCCTTTTCGGACGGCTTGCCCTCTCTCTTGAGATATCCGCCGGGGATTTTGCCCGCGGCATACATTCTTTCGTCAAAGTCCACCGACAGCGGCAGGAAATCGATTCCGTCGCGCGGCTTTTCCGATGCGGTTGCACAGCAGAGCACTGCGGTGTCGCCGTAGCGGCAGAGAACCGAGCCGTTTGCCAGTCCCGCCATTTTGCCGGACTCAATGACAAGCGGTCTGCCCGCAAACGTGTAGCGGAACACCTTGTAGTTTTTGAATTGCATGGGTGTACTGATAGGGTTGGACATGATTCTTCCTCCATAAAATATAGGTTTCGTCCCACGGAGGTTTAGCACTTAACGGCGCGCACAAACGGCTTGTCCGCTTCTGCCCGCGGTTAACTGCTAATCGACCGTAAGACGGTGTGGTTTCGGGATGAAACAGCAGGGAGCAGGAGCAGTAGCTTTCTGCCGCTGCTCTCTGCTCCTCGGTGATTATCTTCTCAGACCCAACTTGCTGACAATGGCACGGTAACGCTCAATATCATTGTTCTGGAGATAGTTGAGCAGGTTCCGTCTGTGACCAATCATCTGCTGCAGTCCGCGACGGCTGTGGAAGTCTTTCTTGTTCAGTTTGAGATGCTCGGTCAGCGTGTTGATGCGGGAGGTCAGAACCGCAATCTGAACCTCGGGCGAGCCTGTGTCGCCCTCGTGCGTTGCGTACTGACTGATAATTGCCTGTTTTTCGTCTTTGGTCATCATGGTAAGTTTCCTTCACCTTTCAAAAAAATATTGGATGCGCAAGGCTCAGCAACCGGCGGGTGAAGAACCGCGGCGGCAAGCGCACACAGTCTGTATCCGAAAACCGAGCAAGCGTCATACAAAAGTATTATAACACACTTTCCCTCTTTTGTAAATAGTTTTTCCGAAAAAAAGCGAAATTTTTCGCGTCAGTCTTTCACGAATTCGCGGTAAATGGCGTCCAGCGCCCGCTCGAGGTCCTTTTCCTCGACCCCGATGATGATATTCAACTCGCTGGATCCTTGGTCAATCATGCGGATATTGACTCCTGCGCCCGAGATGGCGTCGAACACCCGCGCCGCAGTTCCTCTCGCCTTGACCATTCCCCGCCCCACCACGGCAAGCAGGGCAAGCCCGTCCTCGCAGACGATGCTGTCGGGGCGGCAGATGCGGTTGATGGAAGCAAGCAGTTTCTCCCGCCTGCCCTCCAGTTCGTTGCTCGCCACAATCACGCTCATGGTGTCCACGCCGGACGGCAGATGCTCAAAGGAAATTTCATTATCCTCCAACACTTCCAGCATCTTGCGTGCAAAGCCGATTTCGGAATTCATCATGTCTTTCTCAACCGAAATGACCGAGAATCCTTTCTTTCCCGCAATTCCCGTAATCACGGTTTTCGCGTCGTACTCATTGGTCCCCGCAACAATCATGGTTCCCGGGGCGTCTGCATCGTTGGTGTTTCGGATATTGATGGGGATTCCCGCCGCACGCACGGGGAAAATCGCCTCCTCGTGCAGGACCGACGCGCCCATATACGAAAGTTCCCGCAACTCGCGATACGTTACCGTGCGAATCGGACGCGGATTCTTCACAATGCGCGGGTCCGCCATCAGACATCCCGAAACGTCGGTCCAGTTCTCGTACAGTTCCGCCTCCGCCGCCTCGGCGACAATAGAGCCGGTAATGTCCGACCCGCCGCGGGAAAAGGTCCGGATGGTCCCGTTCGGCATTACGCCGTAAAATCCGGGGATGACCGCCCGCTCGTGTTTTTTCAGTTCTTTCCGCAGTTCTTCCCGCGTTTTTTCGGCGTCAAAACTGCCGTTTTCCTTAAAGAAAATGACCGACTCCGCGTCAATGAAATCGTATTTCAGAAACTTTGCCAGAATCAACGAGGACAGGTATTCCCCGCGGCTCGCGGCAAAGTCCCGCCCGGTGTGGTGGTTGATACCGTCGCAGATATACGCCAACTCGCCCGAAATATCGTAATCCAAGCCGAGGTCCCGAATAATCGCGTTGTAGCGCTCGGCAATTTCCGCAAAATAATCGGTAATATCCTCCCGCGCCCGCGCCATCTCATAGCAACGGTACAGCATATCGGTCACCTTGATGTCGTTCGGCTCCCGTTTCCCGGGCGCCGACGCAACGACGTACCTGCGCGCAGGGTCCGAACGTACAATATCGGCAACTCTGCGGAATTGTGCGGCATCCGCCAAAGACGACCCGCCGAACTTGACTGTCTTGATTCCCATGGTATTCCTCTTTTCGTGTTGTTTCTACTTTTATAGATATTATATGCGTTTTTCGGCGTTTTGTCAAGAATATTTTTCCTCGGTGAAACGCTTTTACGCGATTTTTGTCAGAGTGAACGAACGGAGTGCAAAAAAGTGAAAAAAATAAATCGTTTTTCCATTGCAAAAGCGAAAAAAGTGTGCTATACTATCAGCGAATTCAGGAAAAGGAGTACCGTTATGAAAATTTCCACCAATACAGGCTTCTCCCCCGACCTGTCAACCCTTGCGGAAGCAATCCCGCTGATTCGCAACGCGGGCTTTGACTGTTTTGACCTGTCCCTGTTCGGCATGAAATCCGATGACGATGAATTCAACAGTCCCGACTATATCGCAAAAGCAAAAGAACTGCGAAAGATTGCCGACGACTGCGGCATTCCCTGCAACCAGTCGCACGCACCGTTCCCGACCTCTTACATGAACGACACGCCCGAGCATATTGAAGCGAACGGAAAACTGCCCGACAAACTCCGCCGTTCTCTGGAAGTTGCCGCCATCGTGGGCGCCAAAACAATCGTGGTCCACCCAATGCACCACCTGCACTGGTCGGACTGCGCTGCGGAACTGATGGAGCAGAACCGTCGGTTTTACACCTCGCTTCTCCCCTACTGCCGCGAATACGGAATCCGCGTAGCCGTGGAGAACATGTGGCAACAAAACCGCTACGGCAAGGGCATCATCGATTCGACCTGCTCCCGTCCCGACGAGTTCGTTGCCTACATGGAGATGCTCGACCCCGAGTGGTTTGTCTCCTGTCTTGACATCGGACATTGCACGCTGACCGACCACACGCCCGCCGACATGATTCGCGCACTGGGACATAAACATCTGCACGCGCTCCACGTTCACGACAACGACGGCATCGGGGATTTGCACACGCTTCCGTTCCAACCCAAACACGCCACGGTGGACTGGGAAAGCGTGACCGACGCGTTGGCGGAAATCGATTACGACGGCGAACTGACCTTGGAAACCGACTACTTCCACAGGAACATTCCGCGCGAATTGCTCCCCGCAACGCTCCGCTATATGGCAGAGGTTGCGCGCTATCTCGCAAACGAGATTGACCGCAAGAGGGCGGCGAAATAAGTCCGAACGGGAATGGATTGAGCACTCTCGAAATTCATTTATCTGTTTGGTGAGATGAGATTTATCCCCCAAACAGCCTAAAAGCCCCCTTCACCCCTCAATTTTCCAAGTATGCTTTTCCAAATCAACGGTCACGCGCGCCTGTCTGCCGTCCAGTTCACGGGCAAACGTCAAAGTGCGATTCCCCTGTGCAAGGTTGCGGTAGCCGCCGTGACTCCAGATGCGGTCCGATTTCCGCATCTGAATCAGTGACGCAATCAGGTCGGTCAGCGCATTCCATTCGGGGGCTTCGGGGCAGGGTCGCAGGGCAGAGTCCCCATCCTCTTTTCGTCCCGTCATGCCCCATTCGCTCCCGTAATAAACGGTTGGAATCCCGGGTTCGGTCAGGAGCAGGACCCATGCAAGCGGCAGGCAGTCGGAATCTTTCAGAATGCTTGCAATGCGCGTCACATCGTGGTTGTCCAAAAATGTCAGCAGATGTTTGCCGCGATAGATGCACCACTGCTCGGGTCCGAACTGACGGTTGAGCGAATAGGAAAGTTCCCAGAGGTTCTCCGAGTTGATTGCCGAATACAGGCTTTTGTAGTTTTCGTAATTGGTGCAACTGTGGAGCATCCGGTCGTTGACGAGCAGGTTATAATCCCCGAACAGTACCTCGCCGATGAGCGGAAAATCGGGTTTCAGACCGTCGCAGAACGCGCGCAGAGCGGCGAGGAAATCGCGGTCGAGCGAATACGCCACGTCAAGGCGCAGTCCGTCAATTCCGAATTCCTCCACCCAGAACCGCACCGCCGAGAACAGGTAATCACGCACAGCGGGATTGCGCAGGTTGAGTTTGACCAACTCGTAATGCCCCTCCCACCCCTCGTACCAAAGCCCGTCTACGTAGGCGTTGTTGCCGCCGAAATTGATGAAAAACCAATCGCGGTAAGGCGACGACTCCCGTTTTTCGAGAACGTCCCGAAACTGCGGAAATCCGCGTCCGACGTGGTTGAACACGCCGTCGAACAGAACGCGGATGCCGTTTTCGTGCAGGTCACGGCAGAGGTCTTTGAGGTCCTCATTCGTGCCGAGCCGCGTATCCGTGCGGAAAAAGTCCCGCGTGTCGTAGCCGTGGCGGTCGGACTCAAAGAGCGGCGAAAAATACACGCCGTCCACGCCGAGCCGCTTCAGGTGCGGAATCCAATCCCGCACTTTTCCGAGGCGGTGCGCGGGAATCCCGTCGTTTTCCTCGGGCGCGCCGCAAAATCCAAGCGGGTAAATCTGATACAGAACCGCTTCGTCAATCCACATGATTTTTCTCCTTTCCGAACGGGGCTTCCGACGCAAGACAGACCGACGGATGCTCCCGATAAGCCGGCAGCGTAAGCGCGCGGCACCAAAGCGAAATGTCCCGCCCCTCGGGGTCGGGTTCACCGCCATAGCGACGGTCGCCCAGCAGCGGAAGCCCCCGCGAGGCAAACTGAACGCGAATCTGGTGCGTTCTGCCCGTCTGCAGCCGGACCGTAACCAACGTGCGTGGGTGCGCGGTTTGCGGGTCGACCCACGTCTGCAACACCCGATAGGTCAGGACCGCTTCCCTGACCCCGTTCCGCGCCTTTTTCACAACGTAGGATTTGTTTTTTATACGGTCATAATACAGCAAATCGCGCAATTCCCCCGATTCGGCTTCGGGTTTGCCGCACAGGACCGCCGCGTATTCCTTTTCCAGTGCGTGGTCCCGCACGAGCGCCGAAAAGAACGCCGCGGCATCCGGCGTCCGCGCGTAGAGGACGATTCCGCCCACGCCGCGGTCCAACCGGTATACGGGTGCGAGGAATCCCGCGTTTTCCGCCTGCAACAGGTTGCAGAACCCGCGCCCGTCCGCCGTTTCCTCACTGCAAAGTGCGGGCGGCTTGACCGCCGCGATGTAATCCGCATTCCGAACCAGATATTCCGTCATTCCGTTATCCTATCTCCTTTTGAAAGGGTATTTGTATGCTTCCAAACGATTTGCTCACGCAGGAAACCCTTTGCGCGGCGCTCGGCAACTGCGCGCCGCGCTTTGTCCGCGTCAGCGAGGTCACGGCATCCACCAACGACGAAGCCAAGCGCGCGTTTGCGGACGAGCTGAATTTCCCTGCTCTGTTTGCCGCCGCGCACCAGACCGCCGGCAGAGGCCGCATGGGGCGGCGTTTTCTCTCCCCCGCAGGCTCGGGCGTCTACTTTTCCCTGCTTTTGCCACTGACCGAACCGCCGCAGTCGGTACTCTACGTCACCTGTGCCGCGGGTGTGGCGGTCCGGCGCGGAATCCTTTCCGCCACCGGATGCGACACAAGCATCAAATGGGTCAACGACCTGCGCTTCCGCGACCGCAAGGTCTGCGGTATTCTTGCCGAAGCCCCCGCCATGGGCGACCGCTACGGGCTGATTATCGGCGTGGGCATCAATCTGCGCCCCATTGATTTCCCGCCCGAACTCGACGGGATTGCGGGAAGTCTCGGGAACACCGATTGCCCGCGCGCCGAACTGATTGCCGCCTGCGTGCGGGAACTGTCCGACGTTCTTTCTTCCCCCGCCGACGCATGGCTGCGTGAATACCGCGCGCATTCCTGCACCATCGGGCAGTCGGTCCGAATCCTGCGAAACGGCGAAATGCTCGCACAGGGCATTGCGGAGGACGTCCGTCCGGACGGTGCGCTCCTGTTGCGCACGGAGGACGGAACGCGTCTGCCGATTACCTCGGGCGAGGTGTCGGTGCGATAACGGACCCCGACAAACGGGACTGCGGAGGTTGCGAGGGTCCCCCCTCGACCTCCGCAGTCTCTTTTATGGTGTAGATTTTTGACAAATTATTAACAAAGTAGCAGAAAGAAATAAAGGAATTCAATCAGTCAAGCGCTTTAATCTTCGCAAGGCACTCGGGGCAAATGCGTTTCTGATTGAAGTAAACCAAGTTGTCCGCGTTCGTGCAGAAAATACATGCAGGATGGTATTTCTGCAGGACGATGCGCTCCCCATCCGTATAGATTTCCAACGAGTCACGCGTTTCAATGTCCATATTCTGTCTGATTTCTGCGGGAAGTACGATTCTCCCCAGTTCGTCAACCTTTCTCACCATTCCTGTTGATTTCATGTTATTCCCCTCCTTAAAATTCTTTTTTTCGGCAAATCTCTTGCCGACATCAACATTATACCCTCTTTTTCCCTGTTTGTCAAGCACATTTTTGGCGAATTCTGGAATATTTTCAAAAAATATATAAGTTTTTCTCATTTGAGGATTTTTGTTCACACATAAAAAACATCTGCCCTGTTTGAGGACTCCGCTTCGCGGCAAATACTGCTCTGAAAGAGAGGAATGCGATATGATAAAAGGCGCACAGAAGCAGATGATTGTGGTACGGACGGGAAACAGCCCGTATTTTGATGAGGCGTATTTTGTTCTGCGTAGGGACATCCGCCCCGAAAAACAGGAAAGACCGGATATTCTTTCGGAGGCAAACCGCATTCTCCACGAAAGCGGCGGCGGAAACGGACGGCGCTCCGCGCGGCGGAAACGGGAGATGCTGTGGGTCCTGTTTGCCTTTCTGGTCGGGGTTGCGGTCGGAATCGCGGTGCATTTTTTGCTTTGATTTGCTCCGATTCGCCCGCGCGGAGGAGAAAATCGGAAAACCTCTTGACTTTTGCGGGAAAACGGAGTATAATAAAAGGTGACGATATGTGACCGTTTACCGGAAACGCGCGGGACGAGCGCGCGATTTTCCCGTTTTGCGAACCTCATAGAGTACGAACGCTTCTCTCCTCGGCGATGTGCGTGGTCAGCCGTCGGCGGGAAGCCTGTAATGCCGCGCAATTCTGCGGTGCGAACGCGCCGGTTGTGCGGTGTTGTCTCATGCAATCATAACAAGATAAGAAAGGAAACAGAATGGCAAAAAGACCCAAAAAAGACAAACCGTCGGGCAAAATCCGAATCATTCCGCTCGGTGGTCTTGGGGAAATCGGCAAGAACATGACCGTCGTGGAATACGACAACGACATGGTGGTCATCGACTGCGGACTCGGATTTCCCGACGACGACATGCCGGGGATTGATTTGGTCATCCCCGACATCACCTATCTCGAAGCAAACAAGGACCGCATCCGCGGAATCCTGCTGACGCACGGACACGAGGACCACATCGGCGCGGTCCCCTACGTCCTGCGGACCATCAACCCGCCCGTATACGGCACGCCCCTGACGCTCGGGATTATCAAAAACAAACTGGAGGAGCACAGCCTGCCGTGGAAGCCCGACCTGCGGACGGTCAAAGCAGGCTCGCGGGTCAGACTCGGCGCAATCGAAGCAGAGTTCATTCATGTGAACCACTCCATTGCCGACGCCTGCGCGATTGCTCTGCACACCCCACTCGGCACCCTGATTCACACGGGGGACTTCAAACTCGACACCACCCCGATTGACGGCGATATGATGGACATCGTGCGCTTGGGTGAACTGGGGCGAGAGGGCGTGCTGATGCTGATGTGCGAATCCACCAATGCGGAGCGCCCGGGGCATACGCCGTCGGAAAAGAAAGTGGGCGCATCGCTCGAATATATTTTCTCGACGCACGAAAAGAAACGCATCATTATTGCCACGTTCTCGTCCAACGTGCATCGCGTTCAGCAGATTATCGACACCAGTGCGCGGCACAAGCGCAAGGTTGCGATTACGGGGCGCAGTATGCTGAATATCGTCAGCGCCGCCATTGAACTCGGGTATATGAAAGTTCCCGCCGGCGTGTTGGTCGACATCAATGAAATCAAGCGGTACAAGCCGAGCGAACTGACCCTCATCACAACGGGCAGTCAGGGCGAATCCATGTCGGCACTTTACCGCATGGCGTTCTCCGACCACGCACAGGTCTCGCTCGACTCCAATGATTTGGTGGTACTCTCCGCCAGTGCAATCCCGGGGAACGAAAAGGACGTGGGACGCATCATCAATGAACTCTCCGCCAAGGAGGTGGAGGTTCTGCACGACGCGGTGGTGGAGGTCCACGTTTCGGGACATGCCTGCCAAGAGGAACTGAAACTGATGCAGGCGCTGACCAAGCCGAAATACTTTATGCCGATTCACGGCGAGGCACGGCATCTGGTGGCAAACCGCGATTTGGCGCGCTATATGGGCATGAGCGACCGCAACATTTTCCTCTCGGAAATCGGCAAAGTATTGGAGATTGACGCAAACGGTCCGCATTGGGCGGGAACAGTCCCCTCGGGACGGGTATTGGTTGACGGCTACGGCGTGGGCGACGTCGGAAACATCGTTCTCCGCGACCGTCGGCACCTTGCGCAGGACGGGCTGATTGTGGTGGTCGCAACCGTCGACTTCTACAACCGCCAACTGATTTCGGGACCCGACATCGTGTCGCGCGGATTCGTGTATGTGCGGGAGTCCGAGGAACTGATGGAAGAAGCCAAGCAAATTGCGCTTGAAGCGGTGACGGACGCTCTGGACGATTGGGAGAATTCCGACCGAATGCTCCTGAAAAAGCGCGTCAAGGATGACCTGACCCGCTTCCTCTACAACAAGACCAAGAGAAAACCGATGATTTTGCCGGTTATCATGAATGTTTGACCCATTTTCATATGATTTACACGCACTCTTCACACGGTGAAGTTATAATAGCGGTAATATAAACTCTTACAAAAAGGAGAATCCATCATGGGAAAAGGAAACAGAAACAGACTTGACCGCGCCGATGCGGCAAACGGACAAAACGGACAGAAGAAACCATCTGCCAAAGTTAAAAAAGCGCACAAGCCGATGAGCAAAGCCCTCAAGGTCACCATCGCCTGCGTGTTGGCGGTCCTGATTGTCGGCGGCATTGTGGCGGGCGCCCTTTGGAACAACGGCGTATTCCGCTCGCGCACTCCGTTGGTCAAGAGTACCACGGGTGACTACAACCTGACCAAGGCAGGCGCAACCTATCTGCTCTGGGAATCACAAATCAACTATATGATGACGCTTTATACCCAGTACGGCATCATCAATTCCTCTGCCAACCAAGGTACGATACGAAATTACTATGCGACTTTCATATCCAATGCCCGCAGTAACTTCGCAACCGAGGAAGCGGTTGTCAAAGCCCTGAACGAAAGCAAAGATGCCCTGACGGGCTATGTGGCGGTCTGCGACATCGCGGATACACTGGATGTCACCCTGACCCGTGCGGAGATTAAAGAAGCCAGAGCAAGTGCGCTCTCCATGCTCAACGCATTTGTGAGCATTGCGGAGGAATCGGCACTTTCCAAACTCAACGCCGGCACCGCCAAAGACGGGAATAACGAAGTCCCCTATACGCAGAAAGACTACCGCAAGGACTCCTGTTCCTCTGCCAATGAATTTCTGAAAAAGTACGTCAGCCCGGGGATTACCAAAGAGGACGTGATGGACGCCGCTGTGATTGCGACGCTCTACAACAAGGCACTGTCCGAAAAGAACAGCCGGATTGAAGCGTCCCTCATCGAAAACGGTGTGATGAACGCAGAGGAACTGGAAAAATACCGCGACAAGAACAAGTCCACGTTCTTCTCGACCGATTATCTGAAATACGAAACCGAGGATGCCGACCTGATTGCGCAGTTGAAGAAAATTGCCGACGAAACCAAAGACGAGGACGAAAAAATCAAGGCAATCAAAAAGCTGATTGCAACCACGGTTGCGGAAAAGTCCTACCCTGCTCTTTTCAACAGGTATGCAGCAGCCGCGAATGCGGATGCGACCGCTCTTTACAACAAAATGAAAGAGAACAACAAGTTCGGCAAGGATGACCTGACAGGCTACGGTCTTGATTATCACGAAAAGGACACCGACGACCAAATCACTCCGGATAAAGTGAAGTCGTGGATTACCGATTCTTCCAGAAAAGCAAACGATTGTGAAATCATCGCGGTGAACGAAGACGGCATTTACGTCGTGGTCTTCCTCTCCAAAGACACCAAGACGGTCTCCGAGGGTGAGGGGGAAAATAAGAAAGAGAAAACGGTCGATTGCTACACCTACGCAATCAAAAAGTTCGACCTGAAAGAAGCGCCCGAATCCTACAGCGGTGATGAAAATTTCAAGAAGAACCTGATTCAGTCGGTTCTGGCGAAATTGGAACTTGCGGAGGGCGATGAAGTTTACACCGACCGAGAGCCAACCGATGAAGAGAAAAAAGATGCAGCGATGAAAGAACGTATCACTACGGCGGCTGCGATTGTCCGCGATATGAATTCCGAGGTCAGCACGGCACTGTCGGTGAAGAATGACAAGTACAAGGCTGAGGACCTCAAGGACGGCAAGGACGAGCGCGACGAATACCTGCAATGGATGTTCGGCACCGAAGAGGGCGACAACAAGGCTGACCCTGCGGCAACCGGCGCCATCAAGGTTACCGACAATGCCGAAACGAAAAAGGACGAAGAAAAAACCACCTACACGTTCTACGTTCTGGTGGATTCGATGAAACTCGATGACGACGATGCAATCTGGGGCGGTTACCTGAAGTTCACAGGCGACGAGGAAACGCGCCAAAATGCGGCTAAGGAAGCGAAAGAGAAACTCTTCAAGGACGGCAAGCAACTGACCGGTGTTGAGTTGTGGCATGCTTTGCAGGAACTCGGCGCGTCCGTTGACTACGGCTTTGAGAAGTCCGACCTCTCGTCCATGACCGCACTTTCGGACTGGCTGTTCGATGACAGCCGCACGAACAGCACGATGGAAATCGTCTCCGGAAAGGAAAGTTCTTCTTCCGATTCCAACAAAGAAGACAACAAAATTGACGTAACCTATCTTGCGGTTCTGGTTGAGCGGACCGAGTGCTGGAAAGCCACTGCGTTTTCCGGTTGCATTTCCGAGCGGCGCAACGACTGGCTGGAAGAATGCAGAAAAGATTACGATTTGAACTACGACCTGATTGAAAAAATCACCGAAACGGAAACCGACGCTCAGAGTTGAGCGCCATGCACAACGCGAAATGGCACGGAACTGTTCCGTGCCATTTTGTGAAAGCGGGAATATACTGAAAATGAATAATCAGACAGGAGCATGGGATGACATGATACTGAACGCAAAGCAAACGACCGTTGCCTACCGTTGTCCGCACTGCGGCGCGGGGGTCCTTTCCGCCGTCGGGCTGTTCTCGCTGAACGCCGACATGATAAAACTCAAATGCGACTGCGGCGAAAGCGAAATGACGGTTACAAGTCGCCGCGACGGAAAATTTGACCTGACCGTTCCCTGCATGTTCTGTCCAACGCCCCACCGTTTCACGGTCACGCCCGCTCTCTTTTTCGACAAGGATTTATTCTGTCTCCCCTGCCCTTACACCGGCTTCAACATCGCCCTGACGGGTGAAGTCAACCACGTCAAAGCAGAACTCGCGCGGACCGAGTTGGAACTGATGGATTTGATGGAAAAAAGCGGTCTGCAAAACTTTGACCGCTATCACAACGACGAGGAAACCCTTTCCGACCCGCAGATTCAGGACATCGTGATGTTCGTCATCAACGATATGGACGCGGAGGGAAAGATTTTCTGCCGCTGTCCGCGCGATTCCGCCAACCGCCACTATGACGCGGAGGTCACGCCGGACGGGATTCTGGTCACCTGCCGCGGTTGCGGTGCAAAGCGTCTGATTCCCACCGACTCCCGTCTCGGCGCTCACGCGTTTCTGACGGCAGACTCTCTGCACTTGGAGTAAAAGACCTTGGAGGCGCAGGGGACCCTCTTTCGCAGAGGGTCCCCTACCCTCCAAACCTCCCTGACCCTCCCAGAACTTCCCCCAAGACCCCGCCATTTACAGAAGCGAAGATTTGGTTCGCGTTGTAGGATGGCGGGGTCATGGGGGAAGTTTTTGTCGTTTGGGGAGGTACAGATTTGTTTGAAAGTGCGGCTATCGCGCACGTTTGGTGGGTGGGGATTCATTCCTCGCATCAGATGAATGTTACATTTTGACCGGCGCGGAACGACACACAGGTCGTTCCCTACGGATTACGACCTTAAGGGTGAAAATCTTTTTGAAAATAAATCTTCGATACTATTTATATCCTCCGACTATACAACAATCATCTCTGCACACCGGAACACCGTCGGCATATCCCACAAAGGAGAAAATATACGTCTCGCCCGCCTCGGCATTAAATCCGCTTTCGAGGTTTACCGTCACAGGGGCTTCCCCTGTCGGCAGATCGACCGCAACGTCCTCAATCAGCTTACTGTAAGTTCCGTTACCGTTCTTTTTGCTCACTGTCAGCTTAACGGCATCAATTTCGTAATATTTCAGATCAACGCTTACTTTCGAGCCTCCGGGTTTCAACACCTTATCGGAAATGTCGGCATCCAGCGAGTATTCTTCGGGATTTATGCAGGTAAACTCGACTGTCCTTGAAATCCCGACGGGAATTGATGCCGAGGTCGACACCGCCGACAGCAGCTCCGCCTTGATCGTAACCTTTTCGCCACCTGAAGCAAGCGGCGTGCGCGAATAGAGCTTAACCGTAATTTCGCCCGCGCTCAGAGGGGAGACGATTATGTATCCATTATAGCTATGGTATATTGTTCCGTTGACCTCGGCATACGAGCCTTCAGGCAGCGTGCCGCCGTCACGCGACAGCTTCACCGAATATTTAGCGTCACCAATTCCCACGTACGTCGTGTTGACAGCGGAAGAACTTTCGGATATAGTAAGTTTTATTTCAAACGGTCCGACACTTGCGGCGTTTGTGTTTTGCGCTGTCATGGTAAAGGATGTCGCATCTTCGCCGGTTGCCACCGCTTTGGGGGTCGCCGGATTTATGGTTACTACAGATTCGTTGCGGTAAATCAGCGATAGTATTCCGCTGGGGGCGTTATTTGTTCCGACGTAGTCAACCGCAAACAGCAATTTCTCTGTGATATCCTCCCCTGACGGAAGTGCAAATTTTACGTCCTGCAAGCCGAGGGCAGTAAAGTCCGTGAGAGCAATTTCCGAGGTTGAGTCGTTATCAACGATAAAGCAGTAAAATCTCGGTTCTTCCGCATGGCACTTATCGATCATCAAAATTCTTGTGCCGTTGGCAAAGCTCTGTGCCTCACCTTGTGCGTTGAAAAAGCAGAGCGATGCACTCAAATTCGTATAGAACGAAGGGGCATACGCCGTTTCAACGTAAAGTGTAAAACTACTCTCGGGCGTTATGGTGATAATACCGCTGCTGTTGACATTGGCGAAAATATCCTGATAGTGCTTTCCGGGAGCAATCCATGATTCCTGCTTCGATTTTTTCAAAGCAAGCTCGATGGTCAGACCCTCCGCCCCAAAGGTTTGTTCCGAAACCTCACCTCTGACGCTGTACCCGTCCTTACTGCTCTCCTTTACGCTCACGGAATAAATACAGTTTTCAGGCAGATACTTAAATACGGCAGGGTCACCGTGTTTCACATATATCGTGATTTGCGCTTTTCCCAGCTCATCAGCGCGAAGTATCGTTGGGTTAGTCACCACTTCGCCGTTCACGGTGATTGAATCCGACACCAAGCCCGATATCGCATACAATTGGTCTTCACGCAGACTTGAAAAACTGCAATCTATCGCGAAATACTTGTCTGCTTCGCCGTCAACCGTTGTTTTTATTGCAAGGTCATTTCCGAAAAGTTCAAAGCGTGCATAATATGTAGATACACCGCCATCGACGACCTTGTATGTATAGCTTGGGTTTCTGCTTACCAGATTACCGGATTCGTCATACCAACCGTTGAAGACGTAGCCCGCCTTGTTCTTTGCGGTTATGTTGATATATGTACCGTCTGCGGCGGCGAAAAGATCCTGACCGACAATGTTTTCTCCCACTTTGTAATACGTAGGAGTCGACGGATTTGCATCCTCGGTGAAGGCAATCTTTACCTCAACCTCTCCGCCCTCGGTACTGATGTCGTAGGATGAAGTATGCTGGTTAAAGGTTTGGGCGACGACTCTTTGCCGGTACTTCCATTCCGCGAAGAAGGTGATACCCTCTCCGATGTCTATTCCGGAATCGACACATTTTGAGAACACGCCTTCTACGTCACCCTCGTTTTTCTCCCAAATGCTGAGTGTGGTTACTGTGATAGGATTTCCCTCAGCATCGGTACTCGATGTTTCATCACATTGAACCTTATGGACCGCATCGATCAGGTAAGAGGTGTGATTGTCTCCATCTATTTTGATATAACGCCACCCCAAAAATTTCCAGCCGTCATCGGCTTTCGGAGCATGTGAGACGTATTCCGCAAGGTGTCCATCCTGATTGATTCCCATCGGAACCTCACGGCCGGTATTGGGTTTTTCCAAGTCATATTGATATGTGTATTTGTTTCGAGTGTCATAAATGACGTTTTTTGCCTGATATACGACTTTGATGGTTAGAGCTTTATCCGTACTTTTTGTAAATGAATAGACTTTTTTTCCGGCATTCTCCGTAACAGTCCAAAATCCTGTATCCGGCTTATCCGTTTTATTATCAACCTTGGAATGAAATACGCCGTTAATGTATGCACCGAGAAAAATTCTCTCTTGCTCCTGGAAGCTGATGGTAATATTACTGCCCGCAAGCGACCATCCGACCTCATCACTATCTAAATCAGTGATGAAGTGCTCCTCATTTTCAGGATCGACTGTTACAATTCCGAAGTTTTCACCTCCGTCAAACTTGGCATGAATGTAGTAATATTCCTTAAACGCAATATTATCCAAGAAGTTGCCGTATGTTTTGTCTGATTTGCCGTCACTCGCTCTCGGTGCAGACTTCACCGAAACGAAGCCGAAAATGCTCTGAGTTTGTCCTTGGGGGACAATATAGTCATAATTATAGGTAGCACCTTCTTCGATTTCTCCGTAATCATGCCAGCCGGAGTTATCCGAAGAAATGATCCAAACAGACCATTCCTCGGTATACGTTGCATCCGCATACCAGCGGAATGTGCTTACGTCCCCAACAAATCCGCCGTTATCGTTAAACTTTGGCGTATACAGCTTTATCTCGTTGCTGCAGCCCTTATCCGGAATATCCAACACAACATCTTTTTGGCTATATAGCCAGTCCACGATCTGCATCAACTGGTCTCTGGCTGTTGCGCTTGTTTTTTTAGGAGCATAGGTCTGGTTCGGCCCGATGACCAATGCCATGGTATCAAGTCCGTCACGCCCTCTGTGAGAGAGGCTCCATTTATACATTTTACCTGGATCTGTTGTTACAATTTGATACAACGAACTTTCCTGATCCGCATTCAACTCGGCAAACTGCTCGCCGTACGGAACCGAAGGTGCATTATACGTTACCTTATCAAATGTCACTCCGAGACCGTACGCATCTTTTCCTCCCTTCAGGGTTCCGAGCTCCACTACATAATCCGATGCGGTAGAGCACCAACCTATTTTAGAAAACGGAGAGGAATCATTTGCCGCCTTTGCCGAGTAAAAACCGTTCAAAGCACTTGCGGGAGGCACCTCCGAATCATCAAAGCCGGGATTCGCAAGCAAATTTGTATTATCGTACACGCTGGAGAAGCTGATGTTGTCAACCAGATTGCCCGAAGTTTGAGATTTTGAGGCCGAATGGAAACATGTCAGAGCAAACAACTCGTTTCCGCCGCTTTCCGAGACGTAAGTTCCCGTATACTCTCCCCAATCCGTTTTTGCGGTACTCATCAGATGCACTTCAAATTTGACGGTATGTTCCGCATCGGGATCAAAGGAAAAGTAACCGGCATCGGACTCTGTAAATGTGCCGTTATTCCCTAAGGCAGTGGAATAAACCGTGTATTGTCCCCTTTCACCTGCCGCCGGTGCGGTGATACTTTGCGGTGCCGCCTTCATCCATTCGATGATTTGGGTAAAATGGTCTTTGCCTGCTTTGACGGATTTTACATAGTTCACATTCGCGTCCTCTACGAAAAAGAGTGCCAACGTGTCAACGCCGTCTCTGCCGCGGTGATGCACCGTCCAGTTATATGACATACCCGCCTGTAACGTCAGGCTTTGATAGATGGTACTTGCCTCTGCACCGATGGTTTCCGCAAATTGCCAGCCGTCGGATGCGCCGATTCCGGAGCTGATTTCCGTTTTCACCGTCGGAATCATGTGGGGGGATGACCCTTTACTATCCAGCCAGCCAAGCTCAATTTTTCCCGTGATGGACGTGGTTTCCCATCCGCGTACTTCTCCCTGAGGGACGTATAGATAGCCGGTATTTTTTGTATCTTCGCTTTTTTTATCAGGTTCCTCAAAACTGCCGTTGACAATGTTGGATTGCCCGCCTTGAAGCTCACCTTCCTCAGCATAAACAGAGATGCGGAAATGGGGAATCATAGAAAAAATCATCAAAGCGCAAAGAAAAGCGCATATAATTCTTTTGAATATCATTTTTCAGCGGTAATATTCCATGGAATAAGCCATGAAAAATTCCCGATTCCTCCTTCCTTGTGATTTGCTTTGTATCATTTAAGAACCTGACAATGTCGGCATGGTGATCGTGCCGTCAAACTTGGTCAGCGCGTGAGAGTAGTCTTTCGTGATATCATTTTTGAAAAACGCTATCTTGACTGTGGTGTGGGCGGGGATATCTACGGATGCGGAGTTTTTTTCAGCGGTCAGATTTCCTCGGATCACATAGTCGTTGGTTTCATCGATCAAAAGCTCTGCTTTATCCCAATTAACCGTAACTGTTTTCGCCTCATTAGCCGTATGGATATAAAGTTCCGCATAATAACTGCCTGCAGAATCGGTTATTTCATATCGCAAGACAGGCTTTGTGAACACGAATTTTGCCTTTAACTCCTTGACATAGGGCGAACTGGTTGTGACGGTCACGGTGATCTCTTTTTCCTCTCCGATGTACGTCAGCGTGACGGTGTCAGAAGCCTTCGTGCCACCGTTGAGTGTTCCGTCGACGGATGAGAGCGTGCCGTCGGGTGCGGAAACGGTGTATGTAATATTTTCTTTACTGACTCTGAAGCTGTCAATAAAATTTCTGATCTTAAACGAAACGCTGCCCCCGTAGATCTTATATTCGGGAAGCACGCTTTCGCTCAGATAATCGCTTGTAAAATAGAACTCGGGAGAATTTATCTCCGACTGCTTTCCCTGCTCGGTTGCGTATTTGGCAAGCGCGGGGACAACACAAAGCACGGACAAAACAAGCAGTGCCGCGGAGACAACAACCGCAATTATTCTCTTTTTCATGAGGCAGAGGTCTCCTTTCTTTTCAAATGCGTATTAATCGACCTGCTCCCAGATGACCGAAAGGTAAACCGCGTCGGTCATTCCCGAAAAACGGGCATTGTTTTTGTCACCTTGCCATTCAACCTTTAATGAATAGTCATGTCTCTCGCATGTTGCGGCGTTAAAACACAGCGAATCTGTCTGATATGTGTACTCATGTTTTCCGCTTGTTCCGTTGCAATTCCAAACGGCAACGGAATTTTCGCCGCCGTCAAGAAGAGTAAAGGTCAGGGGCAGATTTCCCGTGGTCTTCAGAATGATCTTATATTTCATTGTCACCTCGGACACGTTACCGCCCGAAGAATTATGTACTTGAAATGTCTGTTCAACTACGTCTCCGGGCTTTTTTATACCCGAAACGTCTATATTTTCGTCGGATGAGAGAGAGGGCGAAAACAGAGCCGCAGTTGCACTGTCATGGGCATTTGCCTCGGAATGATACTTTGCAAACGCCATGCCTATTGAAGCCAAACAAATGGCGGCAAGACATAAGCCTATCGCCGTGCGCAACAATCTTCGAGACACGTTAACCTTGTGCGGACTCATAACCCCCCCTCCTTTCCGTTGTTTTCAATTTTAATATGTATTGTTCAAAGCATTTTTCTTAATTCGTCATTTTCCTTTTTTATGGCTTCCACTTCTTCTCTTATCTTGTTTAATCTTTTGCGTTCCTTGTCCTCTTCGGCAAAAAGCCAGATAATCGCCGCCATTGTCAAAAGAAATACGATGAAGATTACAACCTGTGGTTTTATAACAAATTTTACAACCTTTCCAAATCCCGAAATTTTCCCCGAATATACGCCTAAAACCTTGCTTTTTGAAAAGGCTTTGTCAGGAGTGTTGTTGTTATCTCCTTGAGTTGTTATCATATCGCCGTCAATTTTGATGATTCTGTGTAGTACGTTGCTTCCGCCGGTGTTGTAAAGCACCACGTCTCCAACCTTTAGTTCCGTGGGCTTTGTGACAAACACGAGATCGTCTTCCGTGATCTCGGGCCTCATGCTTCCGCTTAAGACCAATGATGCCCCGAAGCCGAAGGGCATGGGGACAGCGTTTGGATTTTGAATTTTTACCGCGACAAAAAATATCGCAGTATATAGCACGGCACAAATCAGGACGGCAATCATGCACCTGACAACAATTTGCAGCGTTTTATTTTTCTTTTTATTTTTCTTTTGCGCCATGGTGTTACCTCCCGTCTTCTTTATACCGTTTTGTTTTTGCTTCGTGCGAGACAGAACGCTCCTAACATAGCGTTCTGTCTCGTAAAGTCATACATGAAAATGAATTAGTCAACCTGAGTTGCGGTAACTTTTGCTGTAACAGTCAAAACAGCAGTTCCGCCTATTCCAAGGGCGGTGTCTGATGTATCGCGAGTACTATCAAAGGTGTAGTATTCAGTTTCTGTTGCAAAAGAAAGAAGAGGAAAGTCTGTAGCAGTGTAAGTTTCACCGCTCTTGGTGTAATACCGAGTGCTTGGATCAGGGGTGCCTGATGATGTATCAGCAACCTTCGTATAATTCTCAAATACCCATCTCCACTGAATGGTGATTGTGGTCGTGTCGCTATTTGTATCATTTTTTGCTTGAAGTTTTGTTGCTTCAGTTGCAGTTACGTCAGTCAATTCACTCGTCCAATTGGTGCCGTCAACAGAGAACTCAACGGGAATGTTATTTGTATTGGTTACTGTGTAGTCGATAGCGTACTGTGCGGTAACCTCAGACTCGTTTTTGAGAATAAGATCGAAGGAACCCTGTGTACCGGGAGCGATGATGGTGCCGTCAGCGGGACTTATATCGGTCTCATCTGCACCGCCCGTGTCTTTTACAGTGTTGAAAAGGTTAAATGTAAACTCGTTTTCGGTTGCAACATCGGTCTCACCTACTTTGAAAGACCACTTTGCAACAGTTGCCGTGTCAGAACCCGAACCGCTGCTGGTGTACTTTGCAAATGTACCGCCTACAAAGCATATTGTGAACATCATGACGACGGAAAGAACCGCCATAACACGAATCATAATTGATCTTTTTTTCATTGTGTTCATTGCTTTTTTCTCCTTTTATGTAGTGTTTTTTTCCGCTATGTTAGCTCGCGAAATGATGTATGTAAAACAGCGTTCTGTTCGCCGTTATTACCTAATTTCATTGACTTTTCAGTCACTTTTTTCGTCGATTGCCCTTACGACCTCTCGGCTTTAAGAGTTTTCCTGCAAAGAGTATCAAAGTTCCGACGCTCTGTGAAAGCCGCTCTCTTCTCTCCTCTGTCCGCCGCCTTTCTTTTTCGGCATCCTTTTTCTTCTTAAGACGCAGTCCGAACAGTGTAACGATAGGCACCGTCACGCACAGGGCTGTGATAGAGGCTCCCAAGTTGTGAAGCGAAGTCCGCTTCCTCGGCTTGTTGAGAAGCGCCAGGAGTCTTTCCCTCTCCGCCTTCTGCCATTCAAGCTCGGATAGCAGCATGCTCTCTTCATCATACGCCGCCTTCTCTGCCTTTCTCCGTCTGTAAAGATAAAATTCGGTCAATGCAAAAACGGGTATGACCACGCACAACAAAAAGCCCTGGACGGTGGACAGAAAATAAATGATAAAGCCGAGTATCGGGATGGAAAGCCGAATAGAACAGACAATATCGTCTGCGGTGAGATCATACTGCTTGCCGCCGTTTTGGGGGAGCAGTGTTGCGGTATTGCCGTTGACCGACTTGACCTGACACACAAGCATTTTCGTATGTCCGGCATCCGCAAAGTGCGTGACGATGTCACCTTCCTTTAATCCGGATATGTTTTCGTCATTGATTTTTTGACATATGATGAAATCTCCGTCTTGAACGAGAGGAGATCCGGCATCATTGAGAAAAATCAGAGGAAACGCGCCGAAAACGTCGGGCAACTCTTCCTTGAAAAAGTAGATTTGAACAATAAGGGTTAGGTTAACGATTATTATCAAAACCATCAGAAATATAGCAACGGCGCAACATATGTTATTGAATTTTTCATAATTTCTTTTTATAATGTTCACGCTCGCTTTCCTTCGTTTCTGTTCTTAGTCGGAAATATTTCTCGATTTAATCATTCTAAGTACAAAACCTCATTACTATAGTATTATAACACTTTTTAGTTATTTGTCAAGATTATATTTGAGTGTTTTTGTGAAATTTTTATCATTATTTCGCGAACAAAATCATGCAATGCTCTGCTTGCAGACTGCTAACTCGGCAATGTGAACAAGTCGGAATTCTCACACTTACATTTTACTCATACTTATATTTTGCTCATACGAAAATCGGCGCTTTGGGGATTCTCTCGCTTGCTTCTTCAAGAAAATCCTTTGCTTTGGAGAAGGTGCAGAATGAGCAACTTCAAATCGAAATTCTGGTGAATTCTCCTCGGACACCCCACTTTTCACGGGACACCCCACAAGAAGAAAATCGGACACCCCATTCAACTTGCGACACCCCACAAAAATCAAAAAATCCACCCCAAAAACTACTGTTTTGAAGTGGGTTCATTTTCTATCAATTTCTTCGTGGCAACACATATCGAGTGTTCATATTCATCCTCCTTAAATCCAACAAGAAGAAAGCCGTCGCCAACGAGCAGAGGGCGTTTTACAAGCATACCGTCGGTTGCGAGCAGGTTCAACATTTCATCCTCGCTCATTGAGGGCAGTTTGTTTTTCAGGTCGAGGGATTTATAAAGCAGACCGCTTGTATTGAAAAACTTTTTAAGCGGTAATCCGCTATTCTTGTACCATTCCGTCAACTCATCCAGTGTAGGATTGTCAAGCTTAATATCTCTAAGCTCATATTCGACCCGGTGATCGTCGAGCCACTTTTTGGCTTTTTGGCAGGTGGTGCATTTGGGGTAACAGATAAATTGAATCATGGTTTCACGCTCCTAACAGGCTCTGATCAAAAGCAAACAGAGCCTCGTTTATTTCAAAAATATTGTAATTGCCACGGCTTATAAAGTATTCGATGATGATGTCAAACTTGTTGCTGTGGGACAGCGCGAATCCCGCTTTGCGAAGCATATCCTCGGTTTCATCAAGTGAAAGCTCCGGGGAGATCGCAAAGGCAAGCGCGGTGAGCTTGCTTGGCTTGTAATCGATGTCGCTGCGGATTTTAGAAAACAGTTTGCGGTCAATATTCGCCTTCTTATAGCACTCGGCGTCGGTCATCC
>CAZVYZ010000028.1:0-22784 GCA_964630695.1 uncultured Ruminococcus sp. | reverse complement strand
ATGCCGCCCTGATTCTGCACCATGTTCATACCCGCAAACGCCATGAATGCGCCGCCCTGACCCTGATTCTTTGCCGCATCCTGCATTGCCTGCGCCTGTGCACCGGTCAGGATTGCCGCCGCCATCCCCGGGTCGCGCATAACTGCGCTCTTCTGGTATTGCTTAATCATGTCCTCGTCCTCTTTGGACGCGGTGACCGAGTTGATGCCGAACGAGCAGACCTTGATTCCGCGCAACTCGCCCCACTTCTTGGAAAGCACCTCGTTGAGTGCGTCGGCAATCTCAACGGTGTGCCCGGGGAGCGCGCTGTAACGGACGCCCTGCTCGGAAATTTTTGCAAAGGCGGGCTGAAGCGCGGTCAGCAGTTCGGTTTTGAGCATGCTGTCGATGCGGTCGCGGGTGTAGAGGTCGGTTACGTTGCCCGAGACGTTCTTGTAGAAGAGCAGGGGGTCAACGATTTTGTAGGAAAATTCGCCGTTGCAACGGATGGAGATGTCAACGTCCAGCCCGATGTTGCGGTCCACTACGCGGAACGGAACGGGGCTTGCCGTGCCGTACTTGTTCCCCGGGATTTCCTTGATGTTGAAGTAGTAGACGCGCTGGTCCTTGCCCGTGTCTCCGCCGTAGGAAAAGCGGCGACCGATGGTTGCAAAGGTCCCGAGAATCGACTTGCCGAGATTTCCCGAGAACAGGCTCGGTTCGGCGGTCTTGTCATAAGTAAATACGCCCGGTTCCGCGCAGAATTCCACGACTTCGCCGTGGCAGACAATGACCATGCACTGTCCCTCATTGACCGCAATGCCGGAACCTGCCGAGATGATGTTGTCTTCCCCCTTGGTGTTGGAGGAGCGGCGCGAGGTGCGCTTCTGTCCTTTTGCGACCAGAACATTATCCGCGAGTGAATCGCAGTAAAAATACTCTTTCCACTGGTCGGCAAGCGTGCCGCCGAGTGCGCCCCCGAATGCTTTAATCAGTCCCATGTGTTTCTTCTCCTTTATATGGAAAGCGGTATCTTTCCGTTGTTACTAACAGTATACCATGACTTTTTTATTTTTGCAAGAGGATTCCGGGAAAAAAGGAGTTGCGTTTTTGAAAAAAACATTTCTGCCCGCTCACTCCGCTATCGGATAGATGCCGTAGGAAAGTGACATTTGAATAGGACGGAACGACCCGCGTGTCGTTTCGTTTATCAACTAACTTGAACTTTTTCTATCCGGTAGCGGAGAGAGGCGGCAGCCGTGCCAATTCCGTCAACGGAATTGGTCTCGGAGCAGCCGGAATTCGTAGAGCGTAAACGGCTATAGAAGAAACAGTACCACAAAAAGAAAGAGGGAAAATCCCACTTAGTTAAAGTTCTTGCGGTCAAGGGGCTTCTTTCAAGAAGCCCCTTGTGGGTTCGGGCAAAGCCCGAGGTCTTATTCCCGAGGTCTTCCCCGAAAAAGGTCGAACGATTTTTTCGGAGGCGACGGGATGCGACCGATTTTGCGCGGAATATGTGGTAAAATATGGGAAAGATGCGCGGACAAGCAGAGAGGATGTGAAAAAATGATTCAAAACGGCAGTCAGGTCAACTACGAGGAACACGGGGACGCATTGGTCGTCCTGATACGCGGGGAAATCGACCACCATTCGGCAGTCGCGGTCCGCTCGGGCGTGGACGACGTGCTGGCAACAAGACAGCCCGAACGGGTTTTTCTGGACCTTTCGGGGGTAGATTTCATGGACAGTTCGGGATTGGGACTGATTATGGGGCGGTTTGCCTTGGTCCGCCGCTACGGCGGAAAGTTGGCGGTTGCGGACCCGAGCGCGGCGGTGCTGAAAATGATGCGATTGGCGGGAATGGAGAAAATGATTCCTATCAAATATACGAAAAAAGGGAGATGTTGAGAAATGGGAAGAAATACGGTGGACTTTACGGCGGAGGTGGAAAACGAACTCTGCATGACCCTGCCGTCGCTGTCGGTGAATGAGGGCATGGCGCGGTCGGCGGTCGCGGCGTTCTGCGCGCAACTGAATCCCACGGCGGTGGAATTGGCGGACCTCAAATGCGCGGTCTCGGAGGCGGTGACGAACTGCATCGTCCACGCTTACCGCGGCACGGTGGGGGAGATTCGCATTACCGTCAAACTTTGCGAGGGGAGGCTCGTGCAGGTGGAAATCAGCGACCGCGGGTGCGGCATTGCGGATGTCAGACAGGCGCGGGAGCCGCTGTTCACGACCGATGCCGAGGGCGAGCGGAGCGGCATGGGTTTTACCGTGATGGAAAGTTTCTGCGACTCGGTCAAGGTGCGGAGCCGTGTGGACCGCGGGACAACGGTCGTGTTGTGCAAGCGCCTACATAAATGAGGTCGCGGAGGAGCGAACATGGAACAACTGACCCGACAGGAACGGAATACGGTCCTGCTTGAACGCCTTGCGGCAGGTGACGCGGCGGCGGAGGGGGAACTGATTGAAGAGAACATGGGTCTGGTCCGCCATATTGCGCGCCGGTTTCTTGACCGCGGCACCGAATTTGAGGACTTAGTGCAGATCGGCAGTATCGGGATGCTCAAGGCGATTCGTTCCTTTTCCGTGGAGCGCGGGACCGCGTTTTCGACCTATGCGGTTCCCTTGATTGTAGGGGAAATCCGGCGGCATCTGCGCGACGACGGACCGATTAAGGTCAGCCGCATTTACCGCCGTCAGGGCATTTCCCTGATGCACGAGCGGCGGCGGATTCAGACCGAGGAGGGGCGGGACCCCGACATCCGCGAACTGGCGCAAAAGTGCGGTGTGAGTGTGGAAGAAGCGGCAATCTCTCTTGACGCGCTGACCCCTGTAACTTCGTTTTCCGACTACCTCTGCGGCGAGGAGGGGATGACGGTTGAGGGGACGGTTGCCGACGCGGAGAGCGAGCGGGAGAGTGAAGCCATTTGCGACCGTGTGGCGATTTCGCAGAGCATCGGTCGGATGCCCCCGCTCTGGCGGAAGATTGTGCTGTTACGTTATTTTCGCAATATGACGCAGCAGCGGGTGGCGGACCTGCTCGGCTTGACGCAGGTCAAGGTTTCCCGCGAGGAAAAGAAGATTCTCGCGTTTTTGCGGGAAGAGTTATCGTAGGGGGAAGACAAGACCTTGGGCTAAGACCTTGGGCTTTGCCCAAACCCACTTAGGGGACTTCTTAAGGAGAAGTCCCCTAAGGACCTTCAAGACCTTCAACTAAGGGGATTATTGTCCCTTGCTTTTTGTTTGTACAGATTCTATTGTAGCCATATTCCGTGCTACGCATTCCGGCTGCTCCGAGCCGCATTCCGCCAGCGAAATGCGGACGTTTACACTCTCTCCGCTACCGGATAGAAAAAGTTCAGGTTAGTTGATGAATGGGACGGAACGACACAAGGGTCGTTCCGTTTCGGACAAATGGAACTGATTGGAATTTTCTGCATTTTGACGGCAGTTGTGCAAGGCTTGCGGGCGTGAAAGTCCGCAAATTTTCCGCTACCCCTTTACAAAGTCTCCGTTTTGTGCTATAATAAACCGAACAAAGCAAAAGGAGACTTGTACTCATGTTACCGAATCCGTTATTTCTGAACGTGCATATGTACGGCATCATGATTGCCGTTGGAATTCTGTTTGCATTTCTTGTGCTGTTCCGCTATTCCAAGGTTCTGGGATTGCCGGGAAAGTTGACCGACCTTGTTTATTACGACGGTATTGTTTCCATTCTGCTCGGTTTCGGTTTTGCCGCGCTGTTTCAGGCGACCTACAATTACATTGAGAATCCGCAAAACGGTTTTCACCTCGGGGAGGGAATTACGTTCCTCGGCGGAATCATCGGCGGGACCGTAATTTATCTGATTGTCTGGATGATTTTTCGCAAAAAAGTCACGGGAAGCCTTTACGACATCATGCCCGTGATTCCCTGCATGGTGACAATCGGTCACGCGTTCGGGCGCATCGGGTGCTTCTTTGCGGGTTGTTGCTACGGCAAACCCACCGACAGCATTTTCGGCGTGCAGTTCCCGGGGTCGTATTTCGCACAACTTGGCAAGGTCCATCCGACCCAACTTTACGAATCGGCGTTCCTGTTTGTCCTGTTCGGCGTGCTGACATGGTTGCTTCTGAAAAAGAAGTTCCAATACACGATGACGGTTTATCTTGCGTCCTACGGCGTGTTCCGTTTCTTCATTGAGTATTTGCGTTATGACGACCGCGGACAACTTGGCAAGTTCCTGACGCCCTCGCAGACGATGTCACTGGTCTTTATCGGTCTTGCCGTGATGGTGTTCTTCCTGCAAAGAAACTATCTGAAGAATAAGCCCGCAGCGGTGACCGAGACGGGGACAGAGGATGAAAAGACGGACAATGGCGGAGAACAGTAAGGGAAAACGTCTTGGCGGCATATTCCTGTCCATGCTGAAGATCGGCGCGTTCACGTTCGGCGGCGGGTATGCAATGATTGCATTGCTTGAAAATGAGTTCGTCTCGAAAAAGGGGTGGATGAACAGGGAAGAGTTCCTTGACCTTGTGGCTGTTGCCGAATCCACCCCGGGACCGCTCGCGGTCAACAGCGCCACCTACATCGGTTACAAAGTCGCGGGTGTCGCGGGGGCGGCGCTCGGAACGTTGGCGGTCTGCCTGCCGTCTTTCGTCATCATTTTTCTGATTTCCTTATTTTTTGACCGCTTCCTTTCCCTGCGTTACGTCGGCTTGGCTTTTCGCGGAATTCAGGTGGCGGTCATTTATCTGATTGCTTCGGCGGGGCTGAAAATGCTGAAATCCATGAAAAAGACCCCCTTGTCGGTCACGGTCTGCGCGGTGTGTGCCGTCGGGTTGAGCGTGCTGACACTTGCATCGGTCCGCTTTTCTTCGGTGGTCTTTATTCTCGCGGGCGGAGCGGTCGGCGTGATGGTGCGGTTTATCGCACGAATCGGAAAGCGGGGAGGGGGAGCATGATTTACCTGCGGCTTTTTCTGACTTTCCTTGAAGTCGGTGCGGTTTCATTCGGTGGCGGTTACGGCATGATTTCCCTGATTCGCGAAAAAGTATTGGGCTACGAATGGCTGACGGAGGAGGAATTCCTTTCGTTTATCGCAGTCTCGGAGTCCACCCCGGGACCGCTTGCCATCAATATGGCAACTCTTATCGGCTCATCGCAGAGTGGCTTTTGGGGTGCGCTGTGCGCAACGGCGGGGGTGGTCCTGCCCTCGTTCTGCATCATCCTGCTGATTGCGGCATTGATGCGGAATCTGCTGAAACTTGCGGGCGTGAACGCCGCATTGGAGGGGATTCGTCCTGCGGTTGTCGGTCTGATTCTTGGGACCGCGCTGATGATAGCGCTCGGGACCCTGTTCGGCTTTTCGGCTTTCGGCGGTACCGTTCTCCCTGATTGGCGGGGGCTTGCCATTCTCGGTATCCTGATTGGACTCCATGTCCTCTGCCAACGCTTTCATCACCACCCGCCGTCGCCAATCCTCATGATCCTCCTTTCGGCGGGTCTGGGAATTCTGCTGTATGGGGGATGAGGGAGAGGGAGCGGAAGAGACGAAAAAGTACAGATTTATCCCCCCTCATCAGTCGCCTACGGCGCCAGCTTCCCCCCAAGGGGGAAGCCTTTTTTACGTAGTGCGAACATGACAAGTATGATTTTGCGTTGCGGTTCATCTTTATAGTTTGCCCTCATCCGTCGCCGCAGGCGACGGATGAGGCGGGCATATTTGTCTCCACTCATCGTCTTGTTGCGTAGAACGAAAGGACTCTTGCAAAAAGGCTTCCCCTTTTGGGGGGAAGAAAACTGCAAGCAGTTTGTCGTGTTCAGCGACTGATGAGGGGGGGATAAATTTTTGCCCACATATGAATAAGTCCGCAAGTGCTTTTCACCCGACGCGGAACGACACACGGGTCGTTCCGTCCTATTCAAATGTAACTTTCCTACTGTTTCTATCCGGTAGCGAAGAGAAACGGCAAGCCGTTGCCCCAATCCCGCTGGACGGGATTGGGTTCGTAGCAGCCGGAATTCGTAGCACGGAATATGGCTGCACCTAAAATCCGTACAATGTAAAAGCAGAATCCAAAATCCAATTGGTTAAAGTTCTTGAAAGTCTTGAAAACTTCTTATAAGAAGTTTTCAAGTGGGGGGCGGGGCAAAGCCCCGCGACCTTCCTACCCATAGCAGACACTTTTGTTAATCATTGCTGAAAAAAGACAAACTTTTTCCGAAAATCACAGAAAAATCAGATTTCAATAGAAAATGTATGTTGATTTTTGCGCGGAAATGTGTTATAATAAAGGCAAAGACAATGTGAAGATTTGACAGGAATACACAAAAAACAAAAAAGGAAAGGTGACTGACATGGCAAGAATAGTTCTGAACGAAACATCCTATCACGGCGCGGGCGCGATTCATGAAATCGTCGGCGAAGTCAAGGGCAGAGGTCTGCATAAGGCGCTCGTTTGCTCGGACCCCGACCTCGTTCGCTTCGGCGTAACCAAGCGGGTCCTTGACGTGCTGGACGGCGCGGGACTTGCGTATGAACTGTATTCCAACATCAAACCGAACCCCACGATTGAGAATGTGCAGACCGGTGTTGCCGCATTCAAAAAGAGCGGTGCGGATTACCTGATTGCCATCGGCGGCGGGTCCTCGATGGACACCTGCAAAGCAATCGGGATTATCATCGCGAACCCCGAATTTGAGGATGTGAGAAGTCTGGAGGGCGTTGCCCCCACCAAGCATCCCTCGGTACCGATTATCGCAGTCCCCACAACGGCGGGAACCGCCGCGGAGGTGACCATCAACTACGTCATCACCGACGTGGAGAAAAAGCGGAAGTTTGTCTGCGTGGACGTGCATGATATTCCCGTGGTCGCAATCATCGACCCCGAAATGATGTCCACCATGCCCAAGGGGCTGACCGCCGCAACCGGTATGGACGCCCTGACGCATGCGATTGAGGGCTATATCACCAAGGGCGCATGGGAAATGACCGATATGTTCCACCTCAAAGCGATTGAACTGATTTCCAAGAGCCTGCGCGGCGCAGTGGCAAATACCAAAGAGGGCAGAGAGGGCATGGCACTCGGACAGTATATTGCCGGCATGGGCTTCTCCAACGTTGGTCTCGGAATCGTCCATTCCATGGCGCACGCGCTCGGAGCGGTTTACGATACCCCGCACGGCGTGGCGAATGCAATCCTGCTTCCGACCGTGATGGAGTATAACGCACCCGCAACCGGTGAGAAGTACCGCGACATCGCAAAGGCGATGGGCGTGGAGGGAACCGAGAAGATGTCGCAGGCGGAGTACCGCAAAGCGGCGATCGAGGCGGTCCGTCAGTTGTCGAAAGACGTCGGCATCCCGCAGGACCTGAAAGCAATTGTCAAAGAGGAGGACGTCCGCTTCCTCGCAGAATCCGCAATGGCGGATGCCTGCCGCCCGGGTAACCCGAAAGACCCGACGCTTGAGGACATCATCGGACTGTACCGCTCGCTGATGTAACCGTAAAAAAACAACCGACCTTGGAGAGGGGTTCCTCTCCAAGGTTTTTTTCAAAAAAGCCTTGCAAGCGGGAGGAAAACATGGTATAATAAACGGCAACCTCTAAATGGGAATTCAGCAAAACGGAGTGAGAATATGGTTATCTATCAGGCGCATAAAGGTGTCAGTTCGGATTATCCCGAAAATACGATGTCGGCTTACCGCGCCGCAGTCCGCGAGGGCTACGGCATTATCGAATGCGACCCCAAATACACGAAGGACGGCGTGATTGTTCTGCTGCACGACAGGACCGTGAACCGCACGGGGCGGAATCCCGACGGCAGCGCCGTTGCCGCCGAAACCAATGTCGCGGACCTGACGTTGGCGGAAGCGGAAACATTGGATTTCGGCGTGTGGAAAGCCCCCGAATTTGCAGGGGAGAAACTCCCCACGCTGGCACAACTGCTCGCATTCGCGGAGGAAAGCGGGATTCGGCTGAAGATTGACAACGTATGGGAATCGTTCCCGCCCGAAATGCGCGACGCGATGCTGAAGCAACTCGGGGGCAGCCGCGCCCGCGTCGGCGTGACCTGCAATACGCCCGAGGACCTGCGTCTGGTCGCAAAGACCCTGCCCAAAGCGGACCTGCACTACGACGGCGGGGACCTCTCGGCGGAGCGTATCCGCGAGGTTGCCGACATCGCGCGCGGTCGCGACCTGACCGTTTGGGTCTGCTACGACAACGCCAAAACCGCGTGGTTTCATGGAACCAAAGCCACGCCCGAGGTTTGCAGACGGGTCAAAGATTCTGCGCGCCTCGGCATCTGGATTCTCTCCAAGCCCGAGGAGGCAGAGGAAGCAATTCGCGTCTTTGGCGCGGACATCATTGAAACCAATGGGGAGTTGAAGCCTACTTATGAATCAACCAAACTGTAAGAAAACCGTAACCGCCTGCTTCATCGGGTATGTGGTGCAGTCGATTGTCAACACCTTTACGCCGCTCCTGTTTGTCACGTTTTCGGACGGCTACGGCATTCCGATGACGAAAATCACCCTGCTTGTAACCGTCAATTTCCTGCTTCAACTTTGCATCGACATGGTTGCCGCGCGATTTGCGAGCCGTATCAGTTACCGCGTGATGGCGGTTGCGGCGCAGATGTTCAGCGGCGCGGGACTGATTTTGCTGTCGGTCCTGCCGGACCTGCTTCCGGACCCGTTCGTCGGGCTGATGCTTGCCGTGGTGGTTTGCGCCATCGGCGGCGGACTGTTGGAAGTCATTGTCAGTCCGATGGTGGAATCTTGCCCGCTTCCGAACAAACAACAGATGATGAGTCTGTTGCATTCGGTCTTTTGTTGGGGGCAGGTTGCGGTTATCGGGCTTTCCACCGTGTTCTTTTCCACGGTCGGCATTGCAAACTGGCGAATCCTGACGCGCCTGTGGGCAATCGTTCCGTTTGCCAACGCAATCTTTTTCCTGACCGTCCCGATTTTCCGTCCGTCCGGGGACGGGGAGAGCGGAGCGTCCCTGCGCGTACTGTTCCGCAATCCGATGTTCTGGCTGTTTTTTGCCATGATGCTTTGCGCGGGCGCGAGCGAGGTTTCGGTGTCGCAGTGGGCGTCGACCTTTGCGGAGCGCGGTTTGGGCGTGAACAAGACGTTCGGTGACCTTGCGGGTCCGATGGCGTTTGCGATTTGCATGGGCGCGTCCCGCATGATATTCGGATTTTTCGGTGCCAGACTCCGGCTGAAACGCTTCATTCTGTTTAGCGCGCTCCTTTGCATTGCGTCCTATCTTTGTATTGCTTTTTCGCCGATTCCCGTACTTGCGCTGTTTGGCTGCGCGGTTTGCGGTTTTTCGGTCGGAATTTTCTGGCCGGGGACGCTGAGCATGGCATCCGGAGCAATCCCGAGCGGCGGCACTGCGATGTTCGCCCTCATGGCGCTTGCCGGGGACATCGGTTGTTCCGGCGGTCCGACCCTTGCGGGGATGGTTGCGGGGGCGTTCGGTGACAATCTTCACATCGGAATTCTCTCGGCAATCGTTTTTCCGATTCTGATGCTCGGCGGTGCGTTGGTTCTGAAACGTCATAAATAAACGGCTGAAAGGGGAATTTAACGCAGGGAAATTCCCCTTTTCGTCTTTTTTTGTCGAAAAGAAACACAATTGGCGTTGCTGTCTCCTTGATAGAATGTTCTCATAAAGTTGCGGAGAACCTATACTATTAGTATAATTGAAATTCTGTTAGGGAGGTTTTTAATGGATTACCGTTCAATCGGAGAGAACATCCGAAAATATCGAAAAGCAAGGAAAATGACGCAGGAGTCGCTTGCCGAGCGCGCGGGGTTGAGCGTGAACTATATCGGTTCGATTGAGCGGGGTGAAAAACTGCCGTCTCTCGAAACGTTTATCACGATTGTCAACCAAATCGGCGTTTCGGCGGATTACATTCTTCAGGATGTTATTCAGGAAAACTATGAGTTGAAAATGTCTATGTTCAACGAAAAGTTGGCGGGGCTTACCGCCGAACAGCGCTCCACGGTGGACGATGTTGTGGATGCGCTTGTCCGACATCTGAAAAGCGGGAGGAGATAGGGGATTTAAGACCTTGGGCTTTGCCCCGAACCTAAGACCTTGGGATTCTGTCCCAAGCCCTTCTTAGGAAAGTTTTGGAAAAGTTTCCTAAGGACTTTCAAAACTTTAACCAAGGGGGATTATCCCCCTGTTTTTATGTTGTGCTGTTTCTTCTGTAGCCATATATGCGCTACGAATTCCGGCTGCTCCCGAGCCGCATTCCGCCAGCGAAATGCGGACGACTATCGTCTCTCTCCGCTACCGGATAGAAGCGGTAGGAAAGTTACATTTGAATTGAACGGAACGACCCGCGTGTCGTTCCGCTTCGGTTGAAAGATACTTGCTGACGACTATATGATACCATACGTGGGTGCCGAGATTCCGCCTGCCGGCGCCCCTGCGGGGTTCGACTCCGCGGCGATTGTCGGTTTCAGCGTTCATCCTTGCGTGGCGGTGCCGCTCCGCTCAGAATGACACAGTGGGCTGATTGTTATGTGGGTTATATAATTTTAGTCAATAAAGTAACTTTAACAACTTTTAAGTTATATCCTATCGTTCGGCTACTCTCTGTGTCGTTTCAGAGCAAACGCCTGCGGCGTTGAGTCGAACCCCGCAGGGGCGCCGGCAGGCGGAATCTCGGCAGTGCGTAAGAATATAATCGTGTATGAAATAACCAAAGAAACTTTAACTACTCTTGGATTAAATCTCACTATACGGCTACTCTCTGTGTCATTCTGAGCGGAGCGGCATCTACGCGCAAGGGCGAACGCTGAATTAACCATTGCCGCGGAGTCGAACCCCGCAGGGGCGCCAGCAGGCGGAATCTCGGCACCCACATAACAGTCAACATCCGAAACGATTTTTCCCACCAAACAAGTGCGATAGCCGCATTTTCAAGCGATTCCGTACCTCCCAAACGACAAAAACTTCCCCCATGTCCCCGCCATCCAACGAAAACGAATCAAATTTTCGCTTTTCAGATGGCGGGGTCATGGGGGAAAGTTCTCGGGAGGTCAGGGAGGTTTGGAGGGTAGGACCCCCTCTCCGAAAGAGGGGGTCCTGCGCCTCCAAGGTCTTCTTCCTTACCCCCCGGAAATCTCCGCTCCGAGAGAACGGAACTTGTCAATGAGGTCGCAGTAACCGCGCTCAATCAATTCAACGCCGGAGATTACGGTCACACCGCGCGCCGCTAAGCCCGCAATTACCATCGCCGCACCCGCGCGTAGGTCGGTTGCCGTCACCTCAGCGCCCGTCAATCCGGAACCGCCGATAAAGGTTGCAATGTTGCCGCCCATGATGATATTTGCCCCCATGCGGCGTAATTCTTCCACATAGCGGAAACGGCTTGCAAAAATCCCCTCCGTAATCGTGCTGACACCGTTCGCCATGCACAGAAGCGGTGCAAATTGCGGGTGCATATCGGTCGGAAACCCGGGGTAGGGGATTGTTGTCAGATTGATGCTCCGTAAGACCCCCGTGGACCGTACCGTGACCGCTTCGTCCTCTTCTTCAATGTCAACCCCCATCTCCGAGAGTTTCGCGCTGATGCTTTCCACGTGCTTCGGAATCACCGATGTGACCTTGACGCATCCGCCCGTTGCCGCCGCCGCAACCATGTAGGTTCCCGCCTCAATCATGTCGGGAATGATGCAGTAGCGACAGCCGTGCAGGGCTTCCACACCCCGCACGCGGATGGTCGTGGTCCCCGCACCCGAAACCTGCGCGCCGCAGGTGTTGAGGAAGTTGGCAAGGTCCACAATGTGCGGTTCCCGCGCGGCGTTTTCGATGACCGTCGTACCGCGCGCCATTACCGCCGCGAGCATGACGTTTACGGTTGCGCCGACCGAACTTTTGTCGAAGTAAATAGCGGTGCCGCGCAGTCCGTCCGGCGCGTCCGCCTGCATCCGGTTTCCGCAACGGACCGTGGCACCGAGCGCTTCAAAGCCCTTGACGTGCAGGTCAAGCGGGCGGGAGCCAAAGTCGCACCCGCCGGGGAGTGCGCAGTCTGCGTGTCCGAATCTGCCCAGTTCCGCGCCAACCAGATACGAGGACCCGCGGATGCGGCTGACAAGCGCGTCGGGGGAGGACCCCTGTGTGAGCGCGGAGGTGTCAATGCGGACCGTGGTGGAGTCCTGAAAGTTGACGGAAGCCCCCATTTGGCGCAGAATGTCGAGCGACAGGGCGATGTCGCTGATGGACGGAATGTTTTCGAGTATGCAGACCCCGCCAACCAATACCGTGGCAAAGACGATGGGGAGTGCCGCATTCTTCATGCCGCTGATTGGGACTTCGCCCATGAGGGGCTTTCCGCCCGAGATGATGAGTTTGTTTGCCATAGCAAGCCTTTCTGCGAAGTCGGGACCGACTCCGCACGATGTGATGACGGTAAAATACGGAATAGAAAAATGAAAAATCCGGAGTCTGCCGGCTTTTCTCATCTATAGGATATGCGCGCGGGCGGAATCTCGGCACCCGTATGAAGCAGTTTCCGGAGATTCCGCCTGCCCGCCGACGATTCAGAGGTTCAATCTTTGTCGCGGTAGTAAGCAACGGTGAGGTCGACCACCATGTTGTAACTGCGCGTACCCTCCTTGGAGCCTTGCGATTGCAGGTATGCGTTGTTGACCGATTCGCTCACGTTTGCGGCAGTGTTTTCCCTGTACTTCTCAAAAAACGCAGAGTAAGCGCGTTCCTCCTGCCGCACGGTTGCGGGCAGTGCATTCCAGACCTCACCGTAGGCGGTCCGATTCGCGGAGTAGAGCGCCGAGGCAACATATTCGTAGACGTTCAGCAAACCGCTGTAGCGGATATAGGGATTGTCCGACTCCATGCACACCAGAAATGCAATCATATTGGCTTCGTCCTCCCGCGCCACGCCCCGTTGGTGCGCCAGTTCATGCGCCGCCGTAAAGGGAATCGTGTAGTCGGGAAAGTTCACGTTGATGTTCGCTTCCCCCGTGAAAAAGGAGTAGACGCCCGTGATGTGCGTGTAGGACATCGCCTCGCTGAGCATCACACGCTTGGTGCGGCTGTAGAAGTGGTCTGGGAAATCGTGATTCTCGGTGTAGGAATCGTAAGCCTCCATCAAAAGACGGTTCATTTCGCTGTAGGAAAACGGCATGACCGACGAGGATATGGACGAGGTGAAAATCAGGTCGTCCGAAACAGCCGCCAGTTCCGAGGCGAGCAGGCGCGCGGTTGTCTCCAACTCCGCGGCGGAGACGGGCTTGCGCTCCAGTTTCAGTTTCCTGTCAAGCGTGGTGCCGTAGTACCCGGGGGCGAAGCAGAGGACAAACAGAATGCCGATGACGCACAGCACCGCCGCGAGTTTTCCGATATAAACGCCCGCCGCCCGCCAACTTCCGCTGTACTTGCGCACGGCAATGAGAATCAGCACCGCGACAAGGACGGGGAGGGAGAGAATCAGGAATTCCGCCAAGGAAAAGGGAATCCAGACGGTCAGGAACGAGAGCAGTCTGCGCCCCCACAGGCTGATGTGCGTATTGAACCAATCCGAGAACGCGGCACTGCGTGTAAAGAGAAAATAGAGCAGTCCGCAAACGGCAAATACGCCGTAAATGATTTTGCAGGAAAGCGGCAGTCGCGGCTTGTCGGAGCATGGGTTACGGTTCATCAAAAACTCCTTTCATCTCGGGGAAAATGGTCCCAATCAGGCCGGCAAAATCTTCGGGCAGAGGAGCGGTCAGGGTCAGCCGTTCCTGTCCGGACGGATGCGGAAAAGAGAGTGATCTTGCGTGCAGGGCTTGCCTGCCGATGCGCGGGTCGGCGGAGCCGTAGAGCGTGTCGCCGACGATCGGACACCCGAGAGATGCGAAATGGACCCGCAACTGATGCGTCCGTCCCGTCAGCGGTTGCGCTTCCGCCAAGGCGTATCCGTTCCGTCTTGCAAGGACGCGGAAGCGGGTTCTGGACGGCTCGGCGTCCGGCGTCTCGGGAGAACAGACCTCCCGCACGATGATGCTTGCCGCCGAACGGTGCAGGGGGAGGTCAATCTCGCCGGCATCCTCCAGAGTGTCTGCCGAGAGGACCGCAAGATAGGTTTTGCGGATTTCGCCCGCCTGCATGGATTTCGTCAGCCGCCCCGCCGCCAATTTGTTCCGCGCAACCAACAGCAGACCGCTCGTTTCGCGGTCGAGACGGTTGATGGGGCGGAAGACGAACGGCACCGCTTCGTTCCGATAGCGGTACGCCAACGCATTTGCCACCGTATCGCGGTAATGGTCGCGGGACGGATGCGTGGGCATATTTCCGGCTTTGGAGGGGACGACCAAATCGGCGTCCTCATAGAGAATTGTGAGTGGCAGGTCGACCGCCTCGGGTCCCCGTGCATCCTGCGGGTCGAGGAGCGAGAGTTCAAGCAAATCGCCCTCCTGCACCGTGGCGCGGACGGTCACGCGGGTGCCGCCCAGCAGAATTCCGTCCTCGCGGTATTTGAGATATTTCAGCATTTTTGCGGACGGCTGAAGCAAATCGGTAATCAGTTCCTTTACGGTTTTGCCGCTGTCCTCCGCCTTTACGGTGTATTGCATGATTTTCTCCGTCGGAATCGGATTCCGCAACTTTATCTGCGGATTCCGTAACTATTTATTATTATAACATTTTTCTTTGGATTTTACAAGAGAACGAGCGGGAAAGAATGGAAAGTTATTGTGAATTTTTGAAAAAAGTCTTGCGAGAACGGTCGGGATGTGATACAATATCAGCAAAGAATTGCTCACGGAGAAAAATAAGAATGAAGCAAAAACAATTGCTGTTGGCGGGCGCGTTGCTTGCCATCGCGGTCCTGCTCTCTGCCTGTGCGGGGAAGCCGGAGGACCCGCCGACCCATCCCACAACCGAAGACGTGACGGATGTGGAACCTGCCGACACGACCGACACGGCGAATGAGGTCGAGGACCCGATTGATTACGATGCGCTCAGCCGGATTCCCTTTGCAAATCTGGAAGCGTCGGCGGAGCGTGATTTCACCACCGAGGACAGGGGAGACGGCGTGGCGGTGACCGCCTATGTCGGCTCGGAAGAACGGGTACGAATCCCCGACCGCATCGGCGGCAAGCCGGTGGTCGCTTTGTCGGACGGAGCCTTTCGCGGGAAGTCGGGCATCAAGGTGCTTTGGATTCCCGACAGCGTAACGGAATTCGGGAGCGAAATCCTTGTGGGAACCACCTCCCTCTACGCCCTGCATACCCCGATTCCGAGAGAAGAGGGAAAACGATTTCTCGGTTGGCTGTTCGGCGCGGAAAGTTACGAGCGGAACAATGCACAGGACCTGCGCCACGTCGATTTTCTGGAGATTGGCGGAACCGAGCGCGCGTTGCCCGACTACGCGCTGTACGACTGCAATGACCTCGTAACGGTCCGCCTGCCCGAAACGATGACGGAAATCGGAAATTGGGCATTTGCCCGTTGCGCGTCGCTGAAACAGTTGGACCTGTCCCGCATTTTGCAGGTCGGAGAGGGCGCCTTGTTGGGTTGCACGTCACTCACTGAGGTCACGCTCCCCATGCTGGAGCGGATTGGGCGGGAAGCACTCGGAAGTTGTAACGGTCTGCGCCGCCTGACCCTGCCGTTTGCGGGAGAAAGTCGGACGGAAAACCGCTTTCTCGGCTGGCTGTTCGGTGCGCGGACGGCATTGGAATCCGAGGGGCTTTACCCGAGCGGATTGCGCGAGGTCGTTCTCACCGACGGCACGGTGTCGCTTGCCGACTATGCTTTCTATGCCGCAACGATGCGGTCGGTAACCGTCGGAACGGGCGCCGTCGAGGTCGGGGTCCGCGCATTCGGCGGTTGTGAAAACCTGCGCGAGGTGTCGCTCCCCACGGAAATTACGGCGATTCGGGAACACGCTTTTTCGGGTTGCACGGCATTGGTGACGGTGACGTTGCCTGCGGGTGTGACCGAACTGGGAATCAACGCCTTTCTCGGTTGTACCGCACTGGAAACGGTAACCCTGCCGCAGACACTCGGAAGTCTGCCGGGCGGCGCGTTCCTTGGCTGTCGCAGACTGAAAAGTGTTGATCTGGGCGGCGTGCGCTCGGTCGGGAGCAACGCATTCCGCGGCTGTGACGCATTGGAAACGCTCCGCACGGCAGGGGACGTCTCCTTTGCCGAGGGAAACGACCGCGCCGAATCCCTTGTCGGAAAAGGCTGAAGTCGGAGCCGAAATTCAAGATAATGTGTCCGTTTTTCTATGGCTTTTGATGCTCGATTATGCTATACTGCATTTGATTTTTGAGAAGGAGAATTGCTATGACAACCATTCGTTTTACCGACCTGCCCGAAGCCCTGCGGAGCCCCGCAAAGGAGTATTGTGCCGACATCGGTCTGACCGTTTCGGATACGGACGGTGTGCCGGTGTCCTGCCGCGCGGGGGACTGCCTTGCGGTGGAGGGGAACCCCGATAACGTGGCGCTGACCTATCGCAAGACCTGCGAACTTTTCCGCGCGCTCAGCTTTCTGCCCACGTTCCTGACCGACGGCAAGCCCGTGCGGGAAACGGCACGCTACCGCCTGCTTTCCTATATGGGGGACTGCTCCCGCAACGCGGTGTTCAACGTCCCGTTTGCAAAACAGATGATTCGGTACCTCGCGGGGATGGGCTATGATTCCATGATGCTCTATACCGAGGATACCTACGAACTGCCGGATTATCCCTACTTCGGTCATATGCGCGGCAGGTTTACCGCCGCCGAGTTGCGGGAACTGGATGACTATGCCTACAGTTTCGGTCTGGAACTGATTCCCTGCGTGCAGTCGTTGGCGCATCTGGCAACGGCTTTGCAGTGGCCCGATTTCTGGGGCTACACCGATACTTCCGATATTCTGATGGTGGGGGATGAGCGGACCTACCGCTTTATCGAAGCGGAGCTTCGTCAGATGTCCTCCTGCTTCCGCTCGCGCCGCATCAACCTCGGCATGGACGAGGCACATATGATTGGTTGCGGCGAATACCTCAAACGCAACGGTTACAGGAAGCCCTCCGACATCATGTTGGAGCATCTGGACCGTGTGGTGGCGCTCTGCCGCGAGGTCGGTTTCCGCCCGATGATTTGGAGCGATATGTTCTTCCGCATGGCGTTCGGCGGGCAGTATTACACCGCCGAGGGCGAGGTCCCGCAGGAGGTGGTTGACCGCGTTCCCGAGGGCTTGGGGCTGGTTTACTGGGATTATTACACCACCAATCCCGCCCTGTGCGACCATATGATGATGTGCCACAAGAAATTCCGTAACCCCGTGCTGTTTGCGGGCGGTGCATGGAAATGGCACGGGTTCGGCGCACACAACGCGTTCTCGCTCAAATCCTCGGAGATTCAACTTGACACCTGCGAAAAATACGGCGTGGATGAAATTCTCGTAACGGGTTGGGGCGACGACGGCGGAGAAGCGTCGCAGGTGTCGAACCTTGCGTCCATCCTGTACTTTGCCGAGCGTTGCTACCACGGCAAGAGCGACCGCGCGTGGTTGGACGTCCGCTCGCGGCAGTGTTTTGCAACCTCAATTGAGGACCTCTTGGCGTTTGATTTGCCCAATTCGCTTCCCGAATGCTCGGCGGAGGTAACCGACTGCGTAATGGCACCTGCAAAGGACCTGTTCTTTAACGACCCGTTGGAGCGGCTGTGCGATTGCCACATGGTGCGCGAAACGGTCGGAAAAGAGTATCACGCCCGCGCGGAGCGGCTCCTGTCGCTGGCGGATAACGCAAAATTCGGCTACGGCTTCGAGGCGCTCGGCAGACTTTGCGAGGTGTTGGAACTGAAATCGACGTTGGGGTGGCAGTTGTATGACGCGTACCGGACGGGGGACCGTGCCGAACTGGGACGACTGGCGCATGAGGTCATTCCCGAAATTCTGGAGCGCACGGATCGCTTCCTCGTTTCATTCCGCAAGCAGTGGTATCTTGAAAACAAGACGTTCGGTTTCTCCGCGCAGGAGATTCGCATCGGCGGACTGAAAGAGCGTCTGCGTTCGACGGCTCTGCGCGTGGAGGACTATCTCGCGGGCGGTTGCGACCGCATTGAGGAATTGGAATTCGCTCCGCTTCCGATGGACAAGAATCGGAACGGGGAATATGCGGGTCACTTCGGCTGGCATCGCGTGGTTGCTCCGGGACTTCTGTAAAATTCTCTGTCTTGCTAAAACAATTTCCGATTCCCGTCTGCGATTTTGTACGGACTGTAAATGGACGGTAAAAAGCGTAAACTTTTTTCGTCGCTTTTCGATTAACAGTTGACAGAATCCTACATCTGTGTTATAATTTCCTGTGTAATTAAAATCGGGGAGGATTTTGTTATGGCAAGAAAACAAAAGTTTGAGGGCGGAACGAAAAACAGAATCATCGAGGTCGGCTGCAAAATGTTCCTTGAGAACGGATTCGACGGAACGGGGATCCGCGCGGTGATGGAGGGCGTCGGTGCCGACGTCGGTGTTTTCTACTACTATTTCAACACCAAAGATGAACTGTTCAGCGACGTGCTGGAGCGGCTGATAGAACCGTACAGACCTGAGTTTGAGCGGTTGGTGGAAGAAGCAAGACCCAATCCCTTTTCGGGGTTACTCCGTTTCTTTGAATATCTGCAGGAAGCCGCAATCAATTTCCGTTCCAAGTATGGCGAGAATATGCACCGCTCGGTGCATTGGTCCATCTGCGCACACGCTTTGTCAACGGTGGAGCCTTACGTGGAAGAGATTGTTTCCATGATTGTGGAGACCGGTGCAACGCCGGTTATGGACATTCATACTTCGGGAATCTACCTTACGCATGCAATCGGCAGTTGCTACCTCAGCGAGGACACGGCATGGCTCAACGTTGCGAAACCGCAGATTGCCAAGTCGGTCGAGGTCCTGATGGGACTCAACGCAAAATAACGAATATGAATTGACGCCGCACGGGTCGTTCCCTACGAAAGCAGGGGACGGCCCGTGCGGCGTTTGACCGTGCGTATCGGTTCCGCAGTCCGGCTTATCCAAAGCGATGTACGTCGACGGAGAGCGGGATGAACCTGCCGAGCGGGAACGAGTAAATGCCGAGGAGGTCGGGGTCTTTTCCGAACAAGCCGCGCGCGGCGAGCGCGTAGCAGGCAAGTTGATTCCCGTGCCGCAGGGAAAGGTCGTGCGAAAGGATTGCAGGGTCGGCGCATTCCGCCTCGGTCAGGCGGTCGGTTTTGTAGTCGCAGAGACGGAGCGACCCGTCGGGCATGATGAGAATCAGGTCGATGGACCCCTGTACAAACACCGTTTCCCGCTCCAGTCCCGAAAAGCGTTCGGGATGGCGGGTCAGCGCCCGAAGCGGCAGATTCAGACCGAATTTCTGCTCCCGCAGGACCTCTTTTGCCGAAAGAATGTCCTCCATCAGGGCGCTGTTCCGAAACAGGTCCAGTTGACGGCGGTTCAACAGGTTCAGGGGTTGCCCGTGCAGAATTCCCGCGCGGGACAGCCGTTCGATTTCCGCCTCCGTGCCGTGTTCTTTCCACAGACGGAAATCGCAAACCTCCGAAAACGCGTGCATTGCGGTACCGACTTCGGTTGGCGCCGCTTTTTTGCGGTCGCGAAGCAGGGCGTCAAAGTCGGTTGCCTGCGACTGCATCAGTTCGATAGCTGCCGCAATTGCCTCGGGGCTGTCCTCACCGTCCTCGGTCGTGTCCGAGATGCGGTCGAGCAGGTCGGGGGAGAGTTTGGACGCCGCCGCTTTTGTCGGAATCCGTTGCAGGATTTCAAATGGATAGGAAACGGTAGGCATCGAAAGGGACGGCTCTGCTTCGGCAGTTGCCTCGGTCCGAAACGCCTGTTCGGTGTCGCCGTCCTGCTGTGCGGGAAGCGGGATGGTCTCATCGGACGGCACAATCTGTACGCCAAATGGACAGTCCCCGCCGCCGTTCCGAAGTGCGGCAAGAATCCAAACCATCCGGTTGCTCGCGCCGAGGATTGCCGACCGCGCGCCGCGTCGAATCAGCGAAGCCGCTTTCATCAGATTTTCCGCCTTGGCACCCCCGACGAGACTGCCCGTGACGTACAGTCGCTCGCGCGCACGGGTCAGCGCAACGTAAAGATTACGGATTTCCTCCTCGCGCTCCTCCTCGCGGATGGCTTCGGTGACCGCCGACAGCAGGACGGACGGCTCGTTTTCCCCCGTTTCCGGATTGAACAGCGTTGACGCACATCCGACCGCTTTGTGAAACAGAAGCGGTTCCGAAAAACTCTTGCGGCTGAACTGCGTGCCGCATCCCGCAAGAAACACCACGGGAAATTCCAACCCTTTGGATTTGTGAATGGTCATCAGTGTGACCGCGTCCTCCGATTTCCGGAAAACGCCTGCCGAAAGTTCGCCGCTGTCGCACAGACGCGTGAAGTAGGCGAGAAAACCGTACAGACCGCACCATGAGAGCGCCTGATAGGACCGCGCGCGGTCGTAAAGCGTGCGCAACTCGGGCGAGGCGGCGTGCGGGGAAAGACGCGGGTCGGAAAAGAGCAGGCGCAGGAACCGGTCGGCAGGCTGAACCGCCGCAAGCGCGCGGTAATGCTCCAACCATGCAACGAATGCGGCGGCTTTTTCGCGGCAGGGGTGCGCGTCCGATTCTGCGGCGGCGCACATTGCGTCGTAAAGCGCGCGGCGGTCCGGTGCGGCGGCACGGATGTCGCCGAGTTCTTCCAGGGAAAAACCGCCCGCAGGGGTCAGAAGATATTCGGAGAGCGGCAGGTCACGGTAAGGGTTGTCAATAGCGCGGAGCAGGTTCATCGTGTCGGTCATCAGCGGGGAGGAGAGCAGGTCGTCTCCTGCGGGCAGTGCTGCGGGAATGCCCCATGCCGCAAGCGCGTCGGCAAAGACCTGCATCGGCTTCGCGGTCCGCATCAGAACTGCGATGTCGCGCGGGCGGATGGGGGAGCCGTCCTCCAACCGTCCCTCGCGGAGCAGGCGCGCGACCTCGGCGGCAACCCACAGCGCCTCGCGGTTCGGCAGTTCCGATTCGCTCTCCGTTGCCGTCTGTTTCTGTTCTCCGGAGTAAGGCTCAAACAGCAGGGTGCGGACCGGTTGCAGACTGCCCTCGGGCGATTGCTTGCCGCAGACCAAATCGTCCTGCGGGCGGTAGCCGACGCTTTCCTCGCAGGCGGAGAACAGGAACGAGCATACGCGGTTGGCGTAGTCGATTACGGGCTGACTGCAACGGAAGTTTTCGGACATGAACACGCTGACCCCGCCCGCTTCGGGTTCGCGTTCGCGGTTGTAGAGCGGCAAAGAGCGACGGTAAGATGCGAAAATGGAGGGCTCGCCGCCGCGAAACCCGTAAATGCTTTGTTTGATGTCTCCGACCATAAAGCGTTTTTCGCCGCCGATGTCGGCAAACAGGCGGTCCTGAATCGGGTTGACGTCCTGATATTCGTCGATGAAAACTGCATCGTAGCGGTCGGAAAGCGACCGCGCATAGGGGGTGGGGGACCCGTCCGCGTTCTCCAGAAGCCGCCGGAGCAGGACGGGCATATCGTCAAAGGAGAGAATTCCGCGCGTGCGCTTTTCTTCGTCCAAGGCTTTGCCGAAGCGGGAAAAGAGCGTATGGAGCATATCGCAGGCGTCCGCATGGAGCAACAGTTGGCGGCGGATGTCCTCCTCCGACCATGCGAAAAAGTCTGTGCAGAGATTTTTGACTGCAACTTTCAGATTGTCGCGCTGTGCCTTGTAGCGCTCCAGAACCGGCGGCTTTTCTCCCTTGACCGATGGAAGCCGTCCGGCGGAAAAGTTGACGACCAACGCCCGCGCTTCGTTGTAGGTTCCGTCCGTACAGGCGCGGAGAAGCGCGTGACAGAAGTCCGAATCGCTTTGGATGCACCCCTCGAATTTCGGCAGGAGGTCACTGCCCGCAAGGTCATGCAGGACCGCATCGAACCCGCGCAGGTTGTCGGCGCAGAGCGTTGCGACGAATTTACAGATTGATTTTCCCGCAGTCGAGGCGAAGAAATCGGTGTCCGCCGCCTGTCGCAGGTCTGCGGCGTGGGTAAGGAGCAGGGAAATCCCCTCCGGATAATTGGCAAAACGGCGGTAAAAGCGCCACAGTTTTTCGGTCAGTCCCTCGTTGCGGCGGTTACCGAGCAGGTGGTCCATCACGGCGGAAAAGCGGTTACCCGCAAGGCGCGCAAAGGGACGGTTGGGGTCGGCGGTGCGGTCCTCGGTGAAACTGTCATAGAGTGCGGTTACCGTGTCCTCCATGACCGTGAGCGCCAACTCGTCCAGTTCCGCTTCGTCTGCCAGGCGGAAAGCGGGCGGAAGCCCGAGTTGCGCAAAGCCTGCGCGGACTTCCTCTCCGAAAAATGCGTCGATGGTGGAGATATGCGCGCTCCCGAGCGAGAGGACCTGCCGCGACAGGTGTGTATTTTCGGGGTCTGCCGCCAACGCCTCCCCGAGCGCTTTCGCAATTCGGCTTTTCAGTTCCGCCGCCGCCGCGCGGGTGAATGTGACAATCAGCAGGCGGGACAGTTCCGCGGGATGCTCGGTATCGGTCAGCATTCGGATGATGCGCTCGGTCAGGACGCTGGTCTTTCCCGACCCGGCCGCCGCCGAGACGACCAACAGTCGCCCCCGCAGGTTCATGGCATCCTCTTGCGATGCCGTCCATGTTCTTGCCATTTATTCTCCTTTCTGATAGACCTTGGGGCTTTGTCAGAACAAGACCTCGGGCTTTGCCCGAACCCTAAGACCTTGGGCTTTGCCCAAACCCACTTAGAAAACTTTTGAGAAAGTTTTCTAAG
>CAZVYZ010000027.1:0-23160 GCA_964630695.1 uncultured Ruminococcus sp. | reverse complement strand
TTTCAACCGAAACGGAACGACACATGGGTCGTTCCGCACCGTTCATCAACTAATCTGGACTCTTTCTATCCGGTAGCGGGAGCGAGCGGCGATAGCTGCCTTGCCAATCCCGCTGGACGGGATTGGGCGCGGGAGCAGCCGGAATTCGTAGAGCATATATGGCTACACAAAATCAGCACTACATAAAAAGAGGGGGAAAATCCCCCTTGGTTAAAGTTCTTGAAATTCTTAAAAACTTCTTCCAAGAAGTTTTTAAGTGGGTTCGGGCAAAGCCCGAGGTCTTAGGGTTTGGGGCAACGCCCCAAGGTCTTCAGTCTCGGGCAAAGCCCGAGACTTTCTACCGCTTCATGATTACAATCAAGCCCGAAGAAACGACCGAGTAGCCGTGCGCGAGATAGGCGGCGCGGTACTTCTCCCAACCGCTGTAACGCGCATCTATGACAACGTAGTCAACGTCGGGCTTGTTCCCGTGGTACGCAAGTTCGTAAATTTCCTCGCGGTCGGCTATGTGCGCAAGCAGGAAAGTCGAGCAGTTCACCGACGCATCGGCGGGAATCGTGTCCAGAACCTCCTCCATCTCCGCGTAGACCTGCTTCCCGCTCTCCCAACGGACCCGATAACTTTGCAACACCGGCGTAACCGAGAACAGGTAGAAACAAAGCGTGCAGGCGCAGGCAACCGAGAGAAGCGAGCGCCGCCAACCCGAGTCGATGCCGTTCAGATTCAGAATCAAAGCGTAGAACAGGAACGCCGCAATGCCGAAATGGTACTGGAACCCCGAGTTGTACTGGTATTGATAGTAGGTCAGGAAGTTGACCAACACCGGCGCAACCAACAGCCACCGCGACGCCTTTTTCGTGCAGAACGGAAGCATCCCGAGCGGCAGAAACAACTGACAGAAATAGGTAATCTTCTCCCAAGACGACTTCGACGTCGTGAACATCTGCGTCAAAAGATACCCGGGGTTGACAAGCGCCGTCCGAACCGCGCCGAGCAGACCGTCCTCCTTGTCGTAAATCAGGTTGTCAAAGCGGCTGACCATCATGCCAAGCCCGTAGGTCTTGAGCAGGTACGCCGACAGCGCAAAGTAGCCGCCCGCGAGAACCGCAAGCCCGATTCCCTCCTTTACGCGCCGCCGCCCGAGTATCATATACAACGCAAAGAACAGCAGGTAGATTGCCGCATCCTCCTTGACCGAAAGCACCAGAAGCGCCGAAAGAAACATCGGAATCGGGTGCCGCACCTCAAAGAAATAAAAGGTCAGAAGCAGGAACAGCGTGAGAAAGCAGTTCTCGTGAACGTCGTAGAAACATCCCGTGGCAAGAAGCGGGTAGAACGCATACAGAAGCGACACGCCAACCGTCAACTTGCCCGAGAACCCGAAGCGGCGGCAGAGCAGAAGCACGGGAATGATGCCGAGCATCAGCACGACAGCCTGTCCTATCTGGAGCGTTTCGGGCGTGGGGAACAAACACCACGCAGGATAGAGCAGATACCAGACCGGCGAAATGTGGACCGCAAAATGCGACAGAAGCCCGTCCCGCTCCGAAGTGCAGAGCGGAAGCCCCGTCCGCTTCATGTTGCAGAACATATTCACGAACAGACCGAAATCGTAGTTCGGCGACGAAAAGGTCTTGTAGCGCAGACAGGTAATCCCCGCGATGACCGCGCAGGACACTCCCGCCGCCAAGACCGCAATCACAACCGCAAGCCCGCGCGGAATCCGGATGCGGTCCGAAAGCGCGCGGTTTGCGTGCAGGGTGTACAGCACGAACAGGCAGTACACGAGCGTGACGGCAAGCAGGAACAGCACGTCGTACTGATTCTCCCCCGTCGGCGCGTTCCCGAGCCAGACCCCCACGCAGACGGTCGCACCGCCGAGCAGAAACCACGAGTCGGTTTGCAGACACGGGCGGCGCAACAGTTGCGCAATGCCCGAAAACAGCATGAACAGCAGGAACACCGCCGCCATGAAACGCTCCCTGTTGACGTTCTGCCCGTAGGCAAGCGACGCAAACGCGGGGTCTTTCACAAGACGGTACGCCGTCACACAGCACCACGCGGCAACCGCGCGGCAAAACAGACGGTCCGCGGAATGCGCCGTCTTTTTCACATCCTCAGGCACGACTCATTCCTCCCGTGCGGGTTTCTCTGCGACGCGGGGCGCGGACAACCCGACCACGCTGTCCACAGGCAGGGAAAAGGCAATCCCCTGCGCGGGTGTCTTCAGCCCCACACTGCGGTAAAGCGCGTGCAGAATGTCGTCCTTGATTTCCCGCGGAACGAGAATCATGACCATCTCTTTCTCGGGTTGGACCGTAATCTTAAAGAACGTCTCCGCCTCTTTTCCCGCAGTCCCTCTGGCAAACAGGACCGTTCCGCCCCGCGCGCCGAATTCCTTTGCGGCGTCCATCACCGCGTCCGAAAAACCTGCATCCACAATACAGACAATAACCTCATGCGTATATTCCATGGTATTCTCCCTCCGTTATCTCCGTTGGCGGTTATTGGTCAGAAACTGGTAGATTGCCGCGCCCGCCACACTGGAAAGCGGCACGGTGTAGGCAATGCCTTTGCCGTCGCGGACCGTTGCGAATTTTTCCTCCAGACCCCGCATCGCCGCGGGTGCCATATCCTCGCGGACAAGGCTGAAGAGGACGCGCTTTTCGTTGTCCTCAAGTCCGAGGTAGTGAAGCAGGTCCGAATCCGCGGTTCCCCGCGCACGCATGCTCATCTGCATATTGATTTCAAATTCCTGCAAATAATCCATGTAAAATTCCGCTTTGTTCTTGTCGACCACCGTAATGAGCAGTTTGAGTTTCTTCGGCGCAATGTTTTCGGTCTGCGGAAAGCGCTTCTTTCGATTCTCTTCCATGTCGGACCTCCTTTACAGGAAACTGATAATCTGCTCGTCGTCCGCATCCAGAATCCGCTTCATGGCGATGCGCTCCCGCACCCTGCTGCGCAGGATGGCTTGGAAACCGAGCAATTGAATGGTGATAAGCGGCGTCATGGCAACCATTGCTACGATACCGAACGCGTTTGAAAGAACCTTTGCCTCCCCGCCGATGACCGCGCAGGCGCCGATGGCAAACGGCAGAATAAAACTGGAGGTCAGGGGGCCGGAGGCAACGCCGCCCGAGTCAAACGCAATGGCGGTGTAAATCTTCGGCACGAAGAACGACAGCCCGAGCGAGAGGAAGTACCCGGGGATGAGGTAATACAGAATGCTGAAATCCAGCAGAATCCGCAAAATGGAAAGTCCGATGGACAGCCCCACGCCGACGGACAGCGCAATCATCATGGCGCGGCGGCTGACCGTGCCGTTGGTAATGCCCTCCACCTGCTTGTTCAGGACGTGGACCGCCGGCTCGGCAAGCACGACGACCATTCCCAGTACGAAACCCGCGACCACCAAAAGGGTCGGATGGTTCCCCGCCAACTCCTGCCCCATCTTGAACCCGATGGGCATGAAGCCGACCGTAACCGAGGTCAAAAACAGCACAAGCCCCGCAAAGGTATAGATGATGCCGACCGCGATATGCCCGATTTTCTTTTTCGGCAGATGCAGAAACGCCAACTGGATGATGGCGAAGAACACGACAATCAGTCCGAGCGCCAGTGCAACCTCCTTGACCACGCCGCCGAGGGTGGGCAGGAAATTCGTGCCGATGTGCGATGTAATGCCGTAGTCGGGCAGTGCGTAGGTCATTTCTCCCCGAATCGAAATGCCGAGCGCCATGACCGCGAGAATCGGTCCGATGGAGCAGAGCGCGACCAGACCGAAACTGTTCTCCCCCGCGTCCTTGCCGCCGAGGGTCGCCGCCACGCCCACGCCGAGCGCCATGATAAACGGCACCGTGATGGGCCCCGTGGTTACTCCGCCCGAGTCAAACGCCATGGGCAGGAAGTCCGCGTTGCCGTTGATGACCACAAGCGAGGTCAGCGCAAACAGGAGCATATAGAAAAACATCAGCATGGACGCAAGGCTCTTGCGGAACACAATCTTGAGAATCGCAAGACCCAGAAACAACCCGACCCCCACGCCGACCGTAACAATCATGAGTGTACCGTTCATGACCTCCTCCACCTGCGTGGCAAGCACCGAGAGGTCCGGCTCCGCGACCGTGATGAACACGCCCATAATGAAACAGACCGCCAGAAGCAACCCCAGACTGCGCGACTTGGAAAGTCCCGCGCCGACCTGTTCCCCCATCGGGGTCATCGCCATGTCCGCGCCGAGGTTGAACAGCCCCATGCCGAGAATCAGCACAAGCGCCGAGATGCTGAATACAAGCACCTCCTGCCCCGTCAGATGTACCAACGGGGTCAGGTTCAGCAGCAGGACTATCGCCGTCACCGGCAGGACCGACGTCAGCGCCTCCCTGAGTTTGAGAGAAAGAATTCGTATCACGGATTACCTCCTTGAATGTGGAATGTGTTTTATCGTTTGGTGAATTCGGCATTTGGTGAATGGGATTTTATCCCCCCTCATCAGTCGCTAACGCGCCAGCTTCCCCCCGAGGGGAAGCCTACTTTACGTTGTGCTAACATAGCAAACAGAATTTTGAGAAACTAACAGAATACGGAACGATAAAAGCAAGCAGGATTTCAAGTTTCCACTCGCCCGCCTTGTTGTAAATTTGTAAAAAAGCAAAAGGGGTTTTGCAAAGGCTTCCCCTTGGGGGGAAGCTGGCGCGTTAGCGACTGATGAGGGGGGATAAATCTCCGCCACCGTAGGAATGTACCTTTCAACCGAAGCGGAACGACACATGGGTCGTTCCGTCCCCATCATCAACTAACTTCCTACCATTTCTATCCGGTAGCGGGAGATGAGGCGAGGCAACAAGTTGCCGCCGACAAAATCCCGCTGGTCGGGATTTTGCGCGGGAGCAGCCGGAATTCGTAGCACGGAACATGGCTACACCCAAAATTCGCACAACGTAAAGACAGAATCAAAAACCCAATTGGGTGAAGTTCTTGAAAGTCTTGAAAACTTCTTCCAAGAAGTTTTCAAGTGGGGTTCGGGGCAACGCCCCGAGGTCTCCCCCCCTCACACCCTGCGCACCTGCCCTGCAAGCGGGGCGCCGGAGCGGAACGCAGAGAGAACGCGGTCCACCTCGCGCGGGGACTCTACCGTGAAGAGAAAATGCCACGCCGCCAAACCCGCACGCAGAAGCAAGTCCTCGCGGTCGGACATGCAGGTCGGCAGACTGTTCAGAACCAGATTCCGGTGCTCCCATTCGCGCAGAAGCGGGAAACGTACCCCGCGACGGTCAATCAACTCCGCATGCCCCGCCGCGCACCCCGCACAGTCCGCAACCTCTTTCGTCACGCACTTTTCAAGCAGCATCAGCGGAATCCTGCCGTAAACGATGACCGCCGTGTTCCCGCCAATGTCGCGCATCTGCGGCAGGGTCAACTCGGGCGACAGAATACATTGCTCCATCCCCCGTTTCTCCCAGAACGCCGCACTCTCCGAATTCGTAATGTTCAGCCGAAAATCACCGACGGGTATCAAGCCCGCATCAACCGCAAAGCCGAGATGCCCCGCATTGCCGACCAAAGCGTAAACCGCCCCCGCCGCCTTTGCGGACCGCAGCGCCTCCGCCACGCGACCCGCGTCGCGGTCAAATATCACGGGCGGCAGAACCACGCCGTCCGCCCCCGCCGCAAAAGAGAACAGCGGAAGATAAATGCGCCCGAAATAGTCCCGCGCCGCCTCGGTCACCTGCTCGGAGCGAGCAAAAACCGCACTGCGGAGCGAAACCCGCTTTTTTTGCGGCTTTTGCGGCACGGCGGGAAACTCCGCCCGCGCCTGCGGCTGCCCCGCATCCTCCAGCGCCTCCACCGCCCGCCGCCGCAGGTCGTTCAGCCTGCCGACGGGAAGCATCAGCCCCGCGCCCAATTCGATTGCGGTCTTCCCCGCTTCATACGGGGTCCCGCCAAAGCGACAGAGCGACCGCAGAACTGCTTCCTCGGTCATCGGTGCCGTCCGCGCCGCCTGCGGAACATCGCCCGCAACCGTGACCGAATGCGCCCCGTCCGAGAGCGACAACACAACGGGTTCCCCCGCCGCCATCCGTATCCCGACCGCGAGCGGAATTTTACGCGTCAAGCCCCCGAACGGCGCGACCGCGCGGCTCTTTTCCTTGTCCGCGTCGCTCCGTACCCCGAGCATCCCACGCCCGATGTTGCCGGTGTAGTATCCGTCCGTGAATCCACCGCGACTGAACGCCTCGGCAAGACGGCGCATCTCCGCGTCGGTCGCGCCGCGATTTTCGTCAATCAGGCGGCGGAACGTCCGCGCCACCTCGTAAACATACTCGGGCGACTTCATCCGCCCCTCAATCTTGAAAGACGCCACGCCGTGCCTTGCCAGTTCGGGGACCTGTTTTGCAAGCGAAAGGTCCCGCAGGGAAAGCGGGTACTCCCCCGTTTTCGCGCGGTAAGGAAGCCGGCACGGTTGCGCGCATTCCCCGCGGTTGCCGCTCCTGCCCCCGACCAACGACGAAAACAGGCATTGCCCCGAATGGCAGACGCAAAGCGCACCGTGCACGAACAACTCGGTTTCAATCGGTGACCGCTCCAACAGCGCCGCCAGATTCTCCCGCGAGATTTCCCGCGCCGCCACCATGCGGGTAAAGCCTCTTTCGGCAAGGTCGCACGCCATGGCGCTGTTGTGTCCCGACATCTGCGTGCTGGCGTGCAGTTCCATGGACGGCATCACCCGCCGCAGGCGCTCCGCCCCGCCGACGTCGGCAACAATCAGCGCGTCAACACCCGCCCGCGCCGCGTCCTTTGCCGCGTCCGTAAAGGCGGAAAGTTCGCGGTCGGTAACAAGTGTGTTCAGGGTCAGGTAGACCTTTACCCCGTGCGCGTGCGCCAAACGGACCGCCGCGCGCAACTCCTCCGCATCGAAATTCTTTGCGTTCGCGCGGGCATTCAGGTGTGTACCGCCCAAATATACAGCATCAGCCCCGCCCTCCAGCGCCGCTTCAAGCGACGCTACGGAACCTGCGGGGCATAGCAATTCGGGACGTTTCGTTTCCGACGGAATCCGCGTCGGGTCAGACATCCTCATAAGTCAGCATATCGAACATCGCGCCGAACGAGGACTTCTTGCCCGTGCGCTTGTCTTTTCTCGCGGCATCCAGAACGAACACGCTGTCGTCCTGCGCCGGTGCCGCCGCGGGGACTGCCGCTGCGGGTGCCGGTACTGCGGGCGCTTCCGCCACAGGCGGCTTCTCCGCCGCGTTTTCGCGCTCCGGCTCATCCGTTCCCTCCGCCGTCTGCTTGTCGGGGAACTGCTTCGGGACATATTTGACCCGCGCGGGCGCCTCTGCCTTGGTTTCCGCTTTCGCTTCCTCTTTCATGCCGACTGCCGCCGCGCGGTCGAGAATCGACTGCATGACCGCCGCGTCCTTGCGGAGTCTGTCAATCTCCTCCTGGAGGGACTCCACCGTTTTCTTCAGTTTTTCGTTCTCGCCGGCGAAGCGGAACGCGTCTTTCTCTACTTTTTTGAACGCTTCCTGCATGGCAATCCGCTCCGAGCAATAGGAGAGCGCGCAGAGAATCGCCGCCTCGTTCTTGGTGCATCTCGGGCTGTGCAGGTTGATGTCACGCATCCGACGGTCAAGAATGCCGACGATGTTTTCCACCTCATCGGGTGACGCGTCGCTGACAATGTTCAGCTCCATGTCCGCGACTGTAATGGTATACTTCTGTTTCATGTTCAATCAGATCCTTTCCGAAAACGGTTCAATCAATCTGCTTCTATTATACAATAAAAAAAAGACTTTGAAAAGGGCTTTTTCCAAAAAAAATCCGATTTTTTTCAGTTTTTTCCCGATTTTTTGCCGCCGTGTCCTTTTTTTCGACGCTTCCGCCGCCCGTCCGCGCAAAAAAGCCGTCCCGCGACCCACTTTTTCACGCAAAGACCTTGCAACCGACACGCGATTATGTTATAATACATAGGACAGAACGCTTATGCAAAATAATCCGAAAGGACGAAACACATGAAAACAGCAGAACTGAAAAAAGCACTCGCGGGAACCGCTCTGGACGGTCGCTTTTGCGAAATTTACGGCGCCGCCGCACTGAGCGCGCAGAAAACACGCTACCTGCATGCGGTGGAAGAATTTGAGAAACGCTACGGCGCGGACCGCGATGCGGCGCTCTACTCGGTTGCGGGCAGAAGCGAACTTTCGGGCAACCACACCGACCACAACCACGGTTGCGTCATCGCCGCCTCCATTGATTTGGACATCATCGCGGTCGCGGCTCCCACGGCAGGGTCGGTCATCCGCGTCAAGAGCGAGGGCTTTCCCGAGGACGTTGTGGACTTCGACGCTTACAGCGCGCCCGACCCCGCGCGGTACGAAAAATCCGATTCGCTGATTGCCGGCATGGTCGCAGGCTTCCGCAAGGAGGGTCTGGCGGTCGGCGGCTTTGACGCTTACACCACCTCCAACGTTCTCAAAGGCTCGGGCATTTCCTCGTCCGCCGCATTCGAGGACATGATCGGAAACATCCTCAACTACGTTTACAACGACGGCAAGGTCAGCAACGTGGAAATCGCGAAACTGGCGCAGTACGCCGAAAACCAATTCTTCGGCAAGCCCTGCGGTCTGATGGACCAGATGGCTTGCGCGGTCGGCGGCATCATCGCCATCGACTTCCGCGACCCCTCCGCCCCCGTCATTGAAAAGACCGATTTCGACCTCTCGGCGGCAGGCTACAACCTCTGCATCGTCAACACGGGCGGAAATCATGCCGACCTGACCGGCGATTACGCGTCGGTCCCCGCCGAAATGAAGGCGGTTGCGGCTTACTTCGGCAAGGAGGTCCTGCGCGACACCGACGAGAACGCGGTCATTGCCGCCATCCCCGCTCTGCGCGAACAGGTGGGTGACCGTGCCATCCTGCGCGCGCTCCACTTCTTTGCGGAGAACCGCCGCGTCGCCGCCCAGAAAGCGGCGCTCATGGCAGGTGATCTTGACACATTCCTTGCAAACGTCATTGCCTCGGGACGCTCCTCTTTCTGCTATCTCCAGAACGTATACACCACCAAAAACGTCTCCGAACAGGGATTGTCTCTGGCGCTCTGCCTTGCCGAGCGGGTCCTTTCGGGCAAGCGGGCTGCATGGCGCGTCCACGGCGGCGGATTTGCGGGAACCATTCAGGCATTCGTCCCCACGGAGAACGTTGAGGAGTTCCGCGCGGTGATGGACGCGGCGTTCGGCGAGGGTCGGTGCATGGTCCTGCGCGTCCGTCCCGAGGGCGCTTTGCGCGTCTGATATGCGCCGTCCCGCTCCCATTTCGGGCAACGGCAGACGGCTGCTTGCGGTCCTGCTCTGCCTGATTCCCGCAGAGGTGCTCTATTACGGGTTGCCCCTGCTCGGATTCCTCTACCCGCACATTCTTTACACGGCGGCAGGCTGTGCGCTCGCCCTGTGGTACGTCATCTACAACCGCGGCTTCGCGACGCGCGGAAAAACAGCGGCGGACCTTTCCCCCGATATTCCGCTTGCCGAACGGGAAGCCACGATTGCAGAGGGAAAGCGGCGGCAGGCGCGCTCCGCTTGGGCGCTCTACATCCTCCTGCCGATTCTCTTTACCCTCCTGATTGACACTGTGATTCTATTCCTTTTACCTGACCGGAGTTTCTTTTCATGAATGAAATACACGTTTATTCCCTTTATTCCGGCTCGACGGGAAACGCGTTTCTGATTGTTGCGGGCGAGACGAAATTCCTTATCGACGCGGGCAGAAACGCCAAAGCACTCTGCGCGGCGCTCGCCGCCTGCGGCACGGACCCCGACAGCCTTTCCGCAATCTTCCTGACACACGAGCATGGCGACCACGTCCGCGCGCTTCCGGTTTTTCTCAAAAAACACCCCCTGCCGGTCCATCTGGCCGCGGAATGTGCGGGACCGCTGGAACGGGAGGCAACGGTCGCACCCCTGCTTCATCCCCATCCGCCGACTCACACCGAGGTTCTGCCCGGCGGCGTTACGGTGACCTCGTTCCCCACGCCGCACGACAGCCGCGCATCGGTTGGCTACCGCATTGAAATTCCCGAGCCGTCCGGGTTCTTCCGCATCGGCTACGCCACCGACATCGGCTTTGTCTCCCCCGCCGTGGAAACGGGACTGACGGGATGTCAGGCGGTGATTCTCGAAGCAAACCACGACCCCGAAATGCTGGTCTGCGGTCCCTACCCCGAAGTCCTCAAGGAGCGCATCTCCTCCCGATGGGGGCATCTGTCCAATCCCGACTGCGCGGTTTTTGCCGCCCGTCTTGCGGAGCACGGGACCCGTGCGCTGATGCTCGCGCATCTGAGCGAGACGAACAACACGCCCGCCTGCGCCTATGACGAAGTGGAAATGACACTCGGGACCGATGCGGTTCGGGTCACGGTTGCGGACCCCTGCGCCGTGGTGGAAATGGATCTCGGAGGCTGTGTTCCATGCTGAATCTGACGCTGATTACGGTCGGGACCCTGAAAGAGGGGTACCTGCGCGAAGCGGTGGCGGAATACGAAAAGCGCCTGCAGGCATACTGTCGGTTGCAAACGGTCACCCTGCGCGAAACGCGACTTTCCGATTCCCCCTCCCCGGGAGAGATTGCCGCCGCGCTTTCCGCCGAGGGGAAGCAGATTCTTGCCGCCATGCCGACGCGCGCTTATCGGGCGGCGCTTTGCGTAGAGGGAAAGCAGTTCTCGTCGGAAGAACTTGCCGCCAAACTGGACCAAATCGGGCAGACGCACGGTTCCGCCTGTTTCGTCATCGGGTCCTCCTTTGGGTTGTCCCCCGAAGTCAAAGCGGCTTGCGACGCGCGGCTGTCTGTCTCCAAGTTGACTTTTCCACATCAGTTGATGCGCGTCCTGCTTCTTGAGACCCTTTACCGCTCCCTCGGTATTTCCGCGGGAAGCAAGTACCACAAGTAACCGGACGCGGGGACGCGTTGGGGAAACCGAATAAGAAAAAAGAATCGCTCTGCATATTCGGTGCAGAGCGATTCTTTTTTCGGTTCCGTACGAAAGACAGGATTGCAGGAATCGGGAGATGTTTTGCAGGGCAAGGCACAACTCCGGATTACGGCAGTTATACAATCAGCATTGCATCTACGATGCTGATGCTATATATGATTTTACCGATTGGTAATATTGAACAAATCAGTCGGTAATCATACCCTTTCATGACCGTTTCCGTATTCCCTTTTCATTGCATCAACAGACACGACCCATTGTTTCCCGAATTTGCAAACGTCAACGCCGTTGACCAATTTGCCATATGTGATTGCCTTACGAAGCGTACTTTCATTGAGTCCCCAAAGCTCGGTTGCATCGCTGAATGCCATCAGTCCGTCAAAGGGTGTATCAACCCGCACACCGTTTTCCCAAAGCTCGTCGCAAGAAAGGTCAAGATCATCATTCCAAACAATCCCATATCCGCCAACGTCAACGGTGACACAAGCAAACTCGGCGTGATTTTTCCTTAACTCTGCAAAGAGGGGGATTCTTTCAAACAATGGCTTAACATCATAAATCTTGGTTACTCCCTCCGAAAACTGAACGCTCAATTTGTATTCGGGGAGAGCAAAAACATTTTTGATTTTGTGAAACATTATACTACCTCCTTATTCAAGCGGTGGGATCTTCTTGAATTCCTGTGTTTCCCATATTTCCATCAAAGTATCCTTATGCATAGAAATCCATTCCTGCACCATATTCATTGCTTTACTCGGGAGATGCCCTTCAAGCACCTCTCCCGTCATAAAATCAATTGCTGCGACATCTTCATTATAAATTGCGTGTATATGCGGCGGATTGTGCTCGCTCTGCAAAAAAATACATTCTGATAATAATTCCGTAAAATCTCGATAATACAGGCATTGTTATTCTCCTTTTGATGTTATCCTCAATCATATTATATCACGATACCGTGATTTTGTCAATGCTTTTTTAAGAATTATTTTCTTATATATCATCAGCATCACCAACCGATGCTGAAAAAGCTACATAAAATGCATAAAAGATAATTTTGTGTATTTTGACGAACAATTTGAAGTATAAAAAGTTACCAATCGGCTATGGTAGTTGCCAATTGGTAACCTTGTATAAATGCCACTTTTTGTTTTTGTTATATCATACAAAAAGTTCTTTTATTCTATCAGCATCGCATCGCCGAAACTGAAGAAGCGGTACTTCTCCCGTACCGCCGTGCGGTATGCTTCAAGAATGTGGTCGCGGTCGTAGAACGCCGAAACCAACATCAGAAGCGTGCTCTGCGGCAGGTGGAAATTCGTAATCAGCGCGTCCACCGCTTTGAAGCGGTACCCCGGGTAGATAAAGATTCCCGTCTCCCCGCTTTTTGCGGGAATCGTTCCGTCCTCCTCCGCCACGCTTTCAATCGTCCGGCAGGAGGTGGTCCCAACGCAAATCAGCCGTCCCCCCGCTTTCTTCCGCTCGTTGATAATCCGCGCGCTTTCGGCACTGACCGAACAGAATTCCGTGTGCATGACGTGGTCGCGGATGTTCTCCTCTTTGACGGGGCGAAACGTTCCCAACCCCACGTGGAGCATCACGGGGACCACCGCAACCCCCATTGCGCGGACGCGGTCCAGCAACTCGGGGGTGAAGTGCAATCCTGCGGTCGGTGCCGCCGCGGACCCCTCCTCGCGCGCATAAACTGTCTGGTAACGGTCGTTGTCGCGAAGTTGCTCGGTGATATACGGCGGCAGGGGCATCAGCCCGATGCGGTGCAGAATGGCGTAAATGTTTTCGTATGCGTCGCGGTCGTAGGAGAATCGAATCAGGCGGTTTCCCTCCTCCACGATGTCGGTAATCTCTCCCGTCAGCATGCCGTCCCCGAACACCAGTTTCATGCCGACCCGCGCGCGTTTCCCGGGCTTGACCAACGTCTCCCACAAATCCAACTCCCTCTGCCGCAGAAGCAACAGTTCGATGCCCGCCTCGGGTCTGCCCTCCACATAGCCGTAGAGCCGCGCGGGAATGACCTTGGAATCGTTGACAACCAGAACGTCCCCCGCCCGCAGATAGTCGGTCAGGTCCGAAAAGTGCCGATGCTCAATGCCGTTCATCGCACGGTTCAGCACCATCAGCCTCGATGCGTCGCGCCGCTCGGCGGGATGCTGGGCAATCAGTTCCGGCGGGAGTTCATAATCGAAATCCGCGGTTTTCAACTCGGTTTCGGGCAGGGTGTTGGTCATGACGTCGCTCATGGGTGAAAAATCCTCTCTTTCGCAAAACGAACCGTTTGTGCATATTCTGCTATCGGCGGCAGTTGGCAGTCGGCAGTTGCCGGTTCGGACCGTTACTGTCCCGCCGCCACATGGTACAATGTATTTTATATTATATACCAAACGGGAGCGGATTGCAAGTCTTTTCCCGCCAAAGGAGGAATTTTCGGATGAGTTTACACAAACCGACCGTATTCAAAGGCGCGGCAACCGCGCTGATTACCCCGTTTCGGGAGGGAAAACTCGACCGCCCCGCATTGGACGCGCTGATTGAATTTCAGATTGCGAGCGGAATCGCGGCAATTCTGGTCGCGGGGACGACGGGCGAGAGCGCAACGCTCGATTTCGACGAGCATCGCAAACTGATTCACGCGGCACATGAAATCATCGCGGGGCGGGTCCCGCTCCTTGCCGGTTGCGGCTCCAACTGCACCGACCGCGCCGTGCGGCTCGCGGAAATCGCCTGTTCGGCGGGCGCGGATGCGCTTCTTGCGGTAACACCCTACTATAACAAGGCTTCCGACCGCGGTGTTCTCGCCCATTACCGCGCAATCGCGGAAGCCTCGACCCGTCCCGTTATCGTCTACAACGTCCCCTCGCGCACGGGCATGACGCTGACAATCGGGCATTACCGCGAACTTGCAAAGATTGACCACATCTGCGGCATCAAAGAGGCATCCGGCGACCTCGGGCTTCTGGAACAGGCGGTCGCGGAATGCGGCGATGACCTCGACGTTTATACAGGCAACGACCGTCAGACCGTTGCGGCAATGAAACTCGGCGCACGCGGGGTCATTTCGGTTGTTTCCAACGTCCTCCCCGAACGGATGTGCGAACTCTGCCGCCTGTGTGACGAGGGGAACTTCCGCCGCGCCGCACAGAAAATGCAGGAACTGCGTCCCATCCTGCGCGAACTGACCGCCGAGGTCAACCCGATTCCCGTCAAGTACGCCGCCTCTCTGCGCGGCTTCTGCCTGCCCGAGTACCGCCTCCCGCTCACGCCCCCATCCCCCGAACTCTGTCGCCGCCTTGAAAAACTGTTCCCGTAGGGACACGGGATACGAGAACGCGTCAGAGAAACTTTTCGCGGAAAGCAGAAATTCGTTTTGCCCCAAAAAGAAAAACCGACTGTGTCGGCATTTGTATCGGATTTTTTCGCAAAAGGGTTGACAAAACGAAAAAAATGTGCTATCATAAAAATACGAGGGAACACCGCATGACGGTTACTTCCCCGATATGGTTAAGAAATAACCGCCTACCGTGGAAAGTAAGGGCGGTTATTTCTTTTTGTTATAGATGTCACGCAGTAATTTGATAAGACTCAGTATAAAACCGCCTACGAGGAGCAACTGATCCCAAGTTACGTACATTGATACCACCTCCCTCCGAAAAGGTTTCCGGAGGAAGAAAGAAAAAGAAATATTTGGTTCCTCCGGTGTCCGGAGGAAGTAACCGCCATAGGCTTGCCCGCCCGTCAGGGTGGGTGCCTTGCGTCTTTTTACAGGAGAACCGAAAAAGTCTCTTGTACGATGTCCCCAAGTCCGCAGGTTGCCCTGCGGCTTTTTTATTATACTCCCATTGTCATGAATTGTCATGAGTGTTTACCATTTTTTCCTTACACACTGCCGAGATTCCGCCTGCGGGGTTTGATTTAATGCCGTAGGTATTTGGTACAAAGTGCGGCTATCACACTTGTTTTGCGGGTGCAGACTTATCCCCCCTCATCAGTCGCTAACGCGCCAGCTTCCCCCCCGAGGGGAAGCCTTTTTTACGCTGTGCAAACATAGCGGGTAATACCGAATGTGGTTTGCAAGATAACAAGATAGATGGTTCACTTATAATTTGTCCCTTTACGTTACGGCTTCATCTCCAACGAAACGAATATAGAAAAGGCTTCCCATCGGGGGGAAGCTGGCGCGTTAGCGACTGATGAGGGGGGATAAATTTCTACTCACGCAAAGTTTATGCCCTCTCCGCATTCACCCACCAAACGAGCGCGATAGCCGCACTCTGTAACAACCCCATACCTCCCCAATGACAAAAACTTCCCCCACGACCCCGCCACCAAACAAAGCGAATCAAATTTCCGCTTTGCAGATGGCGGGGTCGTGGGGGAAGTTCTCGGGGTGAGGGGGAGGTTTGGAGGGGGAGAGGGTCCCTCTTTCAAGAGGACCCTCTCCCCCTCCAAGGTCTTTCTTCCCCTCTCCCCAAGGACTTTCTCACTCTCCCAAAGCCTCCGCAATCGCGCGGGCGGCGGTTTTGCCGGCACCCATCGCAAGGATGACCGTCGCCGCACCCGTCACCGCGTCACCGCCTGCGTATACGCCGTCAAGCGAGGTCTTGCCCGTTTGCTCTTCTACTACAATCCCGCCGCGACGGTTGATTTCAAGCCCCGCGGTCGTCGACTTAATCAACGGGTTCGGTGATGTACCAATCGCCATAATCACACAGTCACAGTCCAGAACGAATTCCGAATCGGGAATCTCCACAGGGCTCCGTCGCCCCGACGCGTCCGGCGCGCCAAGTTCCATCCGTACACAGCGCATCCCGCTCACAAACCCGCTTTCGTCCCCTAAAATTTCCACAGGGTTCGTCAAAAGACGGAATTCAATCCCCTCCTCCATCGCGTGTTCCACTTCCTCGCGCCGCGCGGGCAGTTCCTCCAGAGAGCGGCGGTATACAATCGATACCTCGTCCGCACCCAACCGCATCGCACACCGTGCCGCATCCATCGCAACGTTTCCGCCGCCGACAACCGCAACCCGCTTCGCCGCCTGAATCGGCGTGGCGCTCCCCGTGCGGTACGCTTTCATCAGATTGACCCGCGTCAGAAACTCGTTTGCCGAATAGACCCCTTTCAGACTCTCGCCCGCAATTCCCATAAAGCGAGGAAGCCCCGCGCCCGAGCCGATAAAGACCGCCTCAAAACCGCCCTCGCGCATCAGTTCCTCCACCGTCAGCGTCTTGCCGATGACCGTGTTCACCTCAAATTTCACACCGAGCGCCCGCAGACCGTCAATCTCTTTTTCCACAATCGACTTCGGCAACCGGAACTCCGGAATTCCGTAAACCAGAACCCCGCCCGCCGTGTGGAGCGCTTCAAATACCGTTACCTCAAAGCCTTTTTTTGCAAGGTCCCCCGCGCAGGTAAGCCCCGAGGGTCCCGAACCGACCACCGCCACGCGATGCCCGTTCGGTGCGGGTCTTTCGGCAGGCGCTTCGCTGTGCGCGTTGTGCCAATCGGCAACAAACCGCTCCAGCCGACCGATGCCGACCGGCTCCCCCTTGATGCCGCGCACGCACTTCCCCTCGCACTGCGACTCCTGCGGACAAACTCTGCCGCAGACCGCAGGAAGCGACGAGGACGCGGAAATCACGCGGTACGCCGTCTCAAAATCGCCTTTCTTCACTTCCGCGATGAATTCGGGGATGTCGATTCCGACCGGACAGCCGCCCACGCAGGGGCGGTTCTTGCAGTGCAGGCAGCGCTCCGCTTCATTCACCGCAACTTCGACGGTGTACCCTTGCGCCACCTCCTCAAAATTCCGTCTGCGGACCTGCGGGTCCTGCGACGGCATAGGATTCTTTTTCGGCTCCATATTCGGCATCTCAGTTCTCCCCCTTTCGGAACAGATTGCAGGTCTCTTCATACGCGTGCCGCTCGAACGGCTTATACATCGACGACCGCGCAATCGCCTCGTCAAAATCAATCTCGTGTCCGTCGAATTCGGGTCCCTCCACGCAGGCAAAACGCACCTTGCCGCCGACGGTCAGGCGGCAACCGCCGCACATCCCCGTCCCGTCAATCATGATGGGGTTCATGGAAGCAACCGTCGGAACGTTGTACTCCTTCGTCAGGCGGCAGACGAACTTCATCATCGGAAGCGGACCGATGGTAATCACCTCGTCATACTTCTCGCCGCTCTCAATCAGGGCGCGGAGCGCGTCGGTGACCAATCCCTTCTCGCCCCACGAGCCGTCGTCGGACATGCGCACAAGGCGGTCGGAGACGGCGTCGAATTCGTCCTCCAGAATCACAAGGTCCTTTGTGCGGAAGCCCGCGACGGTGTGAACGACCGTACCGTTTTCGTGGAACTTCTTCGCCACGGGATAGCCGATGGCACACCCGACACCGCCGACCACCACGGCGACCTTTTTCTTTCCGTCGGTTTCGGTGGCGCGACCGAGCGGTCCGACAAAATCATGCAGGCAGTCCCCCACGGCGAGATGATTCAACCGTTCGGTCGTCGCGCCGACAATCTGAAAAATAATCGTGACGGTTCCTGCCGCGCGGTCAAAATCGGCAACGGTGAGCGGGATGCGCTCTCCATCCGCGTCTGTGCGCAGGATGATGAACTGCCCGGGTTCCGCCTTTTTCGCAACGGCGGGCGCGTGGACGCGCATGAGCGTCACGGTCGGATTCAGCGCTCGTTTTTCAAGAATTTCGTACATAAACAGGCTCCTTTCGCGGGAAATCTCCCGAAACCACTTGTCAAGAGGCGTTTTATCGTGTATAATAAAAGAAAGTAAGACCTCGGGCTTTGCCCGAACCCGCTCCGGGGAACTTCTTGGAAGAAGTTCATCCACAGCGGTTTATCCCTTAACCTGATGAAGGGAAAAACCATGTTGCAACGGTGAGCGGAAATTTATCCCACCTCATCAGTCGCGTAAGCGACTGATGAGGGGGGGATAAATCTGCTCCAACCAAGAGAAATAGCGAGAATTCTCTTGCAACACTCCGAGACCTTTCTTTTAATTATACTATATTCCGCGCGGAAATGCAATAGCGGAAAGCGACAAAATTGCAGGAATGTCAGAAAAAATTTCACACCGAAAGGACCGAACCAAAAAATGGAAACCGATTACCTGAACACAGCAGGCAAAAACGCGGGCGAGATTGCGCGCGACATTGCCGATTTTCTTTCTCTCCCCTGCGTCATTCACGGCAAGCGCGACATTGACCTTGCCACGCTCCTGCCCGACCTCAACATGAACGAGCAGTTCTCCTTTGCGCTCCTCATGGAGGCTTACACGCAGGGCTGGGACCCCGATGCCGCCGAGCAGTTTTTCCGTCATGCCGTCGCGCCGTCGGTCGGCGACGCCGTGACCGAAAAGATGCTCGCCCTGTTCCGCGCGCCCGAGAGCCGCGAATTCGGCGTTGCGGTGGTCAAGTACGGCTACGGCTTTGACCTCACCGTCCCCTCCTACTGGTCCTCCTGCCTCAAACTGGCGATACAGGCAAAAGAGATTCCCGTGCTGATGAATTACCTCAAACTGTTCATGATTTGTCTGACCGAATTCGCCTACATGGACGGCAGAAAGCCGAAAGAGACTTACGCATGGAACTACTGCCAGACGTTTGAAAAGATTCTCGACGACCTCGAAAAGCCCGACCTGCCGCCGTCGCTCCCCGTGACGGTCTGTGCGGTGGGCGGAAGTTCGGGCAAGCGCGAAAATCAGACTTATTTTCTCTCCCTCGGCGTGGATTTGCGGAATCCGAACGCCGACCGTGCCTTGCAGAACGTCAAGGTGGACATCACCCTCAAAGACCGCGAGGGCAACGTCATCGACGTCATCGGGGACCGCGTGACCGCAATCGACCCCGGGGCGGTTTTCCACTACGGCATCACGCGACGGGTGCGCGGTGCGGCGGTGGCGGAAATTCACGCGAAAGCCCGCGCAGGCGCGTTCCTGCCTGCCGAGACTGCGGTCATGCGCGGTGTGAAACTCGAAAAGGTCAGCATCAAGCGGGACGAGCATTACGAAATTCTCAAGGGGACGCTGGTCAGCACCTATGCGCACGACCTGCCTGCATTCGCGCTTCATTATCAGTATCTGAACAGGCAGAACAAGATTGTGGGCGGCGGATGCGAATGGTTTTTTGACGGGCTGAGGGCAGGAGAGGAGAAACCGTTCCGCGCGGGATGCAACGTCCCGATTCCCGGAGCGGCAAGAATCGTTTACAGCATCGACTTCGATTTGAAGAACTTTCGGGGCTGAAAACGGTCAAAACCCAAGAAATTTCAAAAAAATGCTTGACAAGCCGTTTCATTTATGATATAATACTCAATTGATACGGGTAAAGGCACCACCGCGCAATTCCGATGGTGCAATTGCGCAGTCAGATTTTTCGTCAGACGATACAAAAATCCGCAGGCTGTAGCAGAGCTACAGGCAAGGGGTTTTGTGAAGTATGACGGAAAAGGTGCAAGCAAGTGCGCCAATCGCGAATTGCGCGGTGGTGCCTAAAATGCCCGTCTCTCTGCCACGCAAATTTACAAACAGCGTGTGCCGAAAGTCCATAGGGAGGAAAAAACATGGAAAACAAGCTCAACTCTTATGAAACCATGTTCGTCGTCAGCCTTGCAAACGGTGAAGAAGCCACTGCGGCAACGGTGAACAAGTTCAAAAACCTCATCGCGTCGAACGCGGAAGTCGTTTCGATTGACGATTGGGGCAAGCGCCGCATGGCATATCCGATTCAGGATATGAATGAGGGCTACTACACGGTGGTCACGTTCAAGTGCGTTGGGGATTTCCCGACCGAACTGGAGCGTCTGATGAACATCGATGAAACCGTCATCCGCGCGATGACCGTCAAACTCGAATACGACGCAAGCGAGCGTGCGGCTGTTCTGGCGGCGAGAAAGGCTGCCGAGGAGGCTGCCCGTGCAGCGGCTGCGGCGGCTGCCGAGGAAGCGGCGGCAACTGCAACTGCCGAGTCGGAAACCACCGACGCGGAGTAATCCGCACAGCGGCAGAGGAGAACGGAAATGGCGAACCTGAACCTGAATAAAGTGATTCTTGCCGGCAAACTGGTTGCCGACCCGGAGTTGAAACAGACCGCAAGCGGCATCGCCGTGGTCACGCTCCGTCTCGCAATCAACCGTCGGTATCAGTCCAAAGCGGTGGACGGCACACAGCAGCAGCCGCAGGCGGACTTCATCAACCTCGTTGCGTGGAGACAGACCGCGGAGTTTATCTCCCGCTACTTCCACAAAGGCTCGTCCCTTTGCGTGACGGGTTCGATTCAGACCAGAACCTATCAGGACCAACAGGGACAGAACCGTTACGCGACCGAGGTCGTGGTGGATGAGGCAATGTTTGTGGACAGCAAGTCGGAGGCAGGCGGACAATACACGCCCGACCCCTCTTACGCCGCTCCCCCCGCATTCGCTTCGGCACCGAGCGCAACCCCGAAATTTGAAGAACTGAAAACAGATGAGGACCTGCCGTTCTGACGGACAGGCAACCGTATGAGGAGGATTTCATAAGATGGATAGAACAGAAGCAACACCCGTGGTTCGTCCGGCTCGCCCGATGAACCGCAGAAGAAAAAAGGTCTGCATTTTCTGCGCGGACAAGGTTGATTTCATTGATTACAAGGACAGCGGCAAACTGAGAAAGTTCATCAGCGAAAGAGGCAAGATTCTGCCCCGCAGAATCTCCGGCACCTGCGCAAAGCACCAGAGAGAGTTGAACACGGCAATCAAGCGTGCGCGCAACATGGCGCTCCTGCCTTTCGTGACCGACTGAAAATCACACAAAAGAGATGCCACCGCGAGGTGGCATCTCTTTTTTTGCCCGTTCCGAAACCGAACGTACTTCATCGCTTCTCCTCGTGCGTGGAGGCGGTGTCGACGGGAAGCGCGCTTTTGCGGTACTCGGACGGCGTCCTGCCCGTATGCCGGATAAACGCCCGATTGAACGTCCGGAGGGTCCCGAAGCCCACGTGAAAGCAGATGTCGGTCACCGAGTCGTCCGAATTCAGAAGCATCCGGCACGCCTCCGAAATTCGCAACGAGTTCACATAGTCGTTAAACCGCATCCCCAACTTCCGGCTGAAGAGGTGCGAGATGTAGTAGCGGTTCAGTCCCAGTTTGTCCGCCAGAACCGAGAGTGACAGGTCGCCCGTATAGTGCCGCGTGCAGTAGAAGATGATGGACCGCAACGCGCCCGAATCATCCTGCGGCAACCCCACAAGGTTCATACCCGACAGGATTTCCGCAAACAGCGCCAACAGATACCCGTGCAGTTTTTCCGTCCGGTACGGCACCGTTTCCTCGGGCTGACGGCAGATTGCCACAATCGCGTCAAACAGCGCGTTAATCTGCGGGTCGAACGCCCCACCCGCAAGCACTGCCGATTCGGGAACCGACAAGTCGAATTCGTCCGACAGTTCCGGCAGCAGGTCGGGCTTGAGAATCATGATGGAATAATCCTCTTTTACCACCGTTTCGTAACTGTGAATCTGGTTCGGAAACGTCAGAAACAGGTCCCCCGCCATCAGGTTGTAGCGGCGGGAGTCCGCCGACGCGACCGTCTCGCCCGCACGATACAGCACCAGTTCCAGTTCGCGGTGCAGATGCGCTGCACAATGGAGGCGGCTGCGCGATCCGCTGATTCCGTAGTAAATATCCTTGTCTTTCTTTTCATACCTGACATTCAGAGACATCCGCAGTCCCTCCCGTCCCGCAAAATAACGCGTCAGCGATTCCGATACAGCCGAATCACCCGCGATGATACCAGACACAGGCACTCATAATCAATGGTCCCCGCACGGTCCGCATACGCATACAACTCTTTCGGGTCGTTCCCGAACAGCGTGACCACGTCGCCGACTGCCGCGCCCGTATCCGTTACGTCAATCATCGTCTGGTCCATGCAGATGCGCCCGACAATCTGCGCCGGCTTGGGTCCCTCCGCCGTTTCCACCGTGACGAAACTCCCGCTGTACGCGCGCAGAAAGCCGTCCGCGTAGCCAATCGGCATGGTTGCAATCAGCCGTTCGGTGTCGCCCGAAAAGGTCCCGCCGTAACTGACCGTCTCACCCTGCAACAGTTTATGGAGGTGGGAGATGACCGTCCGCAGTTTCATAACCGGTTTCAGCGGCAATTCGATGCAGTCGGACGGGCGCGCGCCGTAAAGCAGGATGCCGAGCCTGACGCCGTTCATCCGGTCCCCTGTGCGCCGCACGGTTGCCGCGCTGTTGCAGACGTGATGAAACGGGATGACCACCCCCTGTCGCTCCAGCGCCGTGCGGACTGCGCGGTAACGGGCAGACTGGAGGTCGGTGAGCGCTTCCCCCGCGCCGCCCGTTTGTTCGTCCGCCCGCGCGAAATGCGTGAACATCCCCTCCACCGACAAATGCAGAAATCCCGCAACTCTTGCAATTGCCGCCACGGTTGCAGTCACTTCCATGTCGCTGTGCGCGGGGAATCCGATGCGGTTCATGCCCGTGTCGAGTGCGACGTGGGTACGGACCGTCACGCCCGCCGCCGCGGCTTCCCGCTCCAGTCTCGCGGCGTAGTCCTCGGACAGGAGCGTTTGGGTGACGTCGTAGCGCCCGAGTTGGAGTGCCAGTTCGGGCGGGGTATAGCCGAGAATCAGGATGTCCGCCTCGCGGTGGTTCTCGTCGCAGACCGCGCGGACCGCGACGGCTTCGTCGATACAGGAAACGGCAAAAAAATCGCACCCCTCTTCCAACAGGGTTGCGACGCAGGCGGGTGCGCCGTGTCCGTACGCTTCCGCTTTCACGACCGCAATCATACGGACCGCAGGATTCTCCGCCGTTGCCATCTCCCGCAGGAGACGATAATTCCTGCGCAATGCGTCAAGGTCGATTTCCGCCCACGTTTTCCGCTGTTCCAAATCCGGCAGCGAAGAATAGAGTTTATATGCTTTTTCCACCCAATCTCCCCCTCTCCGCTTTTTTCCCGTTTTCCCATTCTCTTTTTCTCTCCCTACTATTATATCACACCGCTCTCCTCTTTGCAACTGTTTTTTGTGAGATTTAGGAAAGTCCTTGGATAGAGGGGAAAGACCTTGGAGGGAGGGGAAAGACCTTGGAGGGAGGGGAGCCCCTCTTGAAAGAGGGGCTCCCCTCCCTCCAAA